>CAZOHS010000055.1:0-14758 GCA_964579285.1 uncultured Rhodospirillaceae bacterium
TTTAGAGGGTTACGCTCAGGTGACGTTGCGGGTGAAACACCGATAATTTTTCCGCTTCTTGAATACAATTATCATAGTAGTCCTGGGATTTATGGTGGAGTATGGAAGGTTGACGCTAATACGGTAGCGTTAACACGAACAAACGGCGCACACACACGCCGAGCTTCTTTAAAGACGAAGTGGGAGTTGCCGTACGCCAGCAAAAATGGCGAAATCTATCGTTTTTTTACGTCATTACAAACAGATGCATACTGGGTTAACGACGTGTCGGAAGCAGATGCACCCAACAATACTATCTCAGGATTTAGCACTCGGGTATTTCCGCAATTAGGGCTTGATTGGCGCCTGCCAATGGCCCGACAACACGGTAGATATGTTCAAACGATTGAACCTGTAGCTGCACTTATTGTGGCACCGAATGGGAAGAACACAGACCGCATACCAAATGAAGATAGTTTAAGCTTCGAGTTTGATGACACTAACCTTTTTTCTGAAAACCGCTTTGGAGGTATAGATAGGGTCGAAGGCGGTCCTAGAGTGGCCTATGGTTTTAAAAGCGGTATTTTTGACCGCGACGGTAGTTTCAGTGACGTTTTTATTGGACAAAGTTATCGCGTCGAAAAAAATGATGATTTTGGACGGGATACAGGGTTGCAGAATCACTTCTCGGATGTAGTCGGACGAATCAATATCGAACCTTCAAGTTTTGTTAATGCAATTTACCGATTCAGGCTCGATAAGGAGAATTATGGATTACGTAGAAGTGAATTGCAAACTACGCTTGGAACACCGAAGCTCAGACTAGGCGTTGACCACCTTCAGGTACAGCGAAAGGATTGGGACGATGTTGTTGACCCAGACGATAAATTTGAGGATAGGGAAGAGATCGCGTTGAATTTAACTTCACAAGTCACTTCAAAGTGGAAAATTGGGATTAACACACGTCGAAACCTTGCAAAAGACTCATCGTTGAGCCATAGCGCGTTCCTCGTATATAAAAATGATTGTCTTGAACTACGAACGGATTACACCAGAGACTTTACTCGAAACAAAGACATTCAGCCCTCCGATACCCTTTTCCTTAGGTTAGTTTTAAAAACTTTAGGAGAAGTAAACACATCTTCCGATATGGCACCCTCTAGATAACGTGACAGGCGTTGAAAACATAGTAGGTTCAGCAATATAGTCCCCGATATGATTGATGGGTCAACAATGAATCTCTGCAAAACCTTTGTGCTGATTACAAGCGTTTCTATTTTTACGCTGTGTGCAGGCCAATCCGCAAATAGCACTGCTCAGTCGGTACAGCGTATTGCCGCGATAGTAAATGACGAATTGATCACCGAATATGATCTTGAAGCGCGGCTAAAATTTATAGTGTTTTCCACTCGTCTTCCCAACAAGCCAGAAGTGCGAAAGCGTATTCGGCTACAGGTTTTGCGTTCATTAATAGATGAAAAATTGCGTTTACAAGAAACTCGACGGCGGAACATAGCTGTGAGCAAACGAGAGATCAAAAGAGCCAAACACTTAATTGAGAGACAAAACCGGCTTCCGAAAAATACCCTCGGCCAGTTCTTAGGGGCCAGAAATATACCTGTAGAAACTTTGGAAGCGCGATTGCGTGCGACCGTTGCATGGACAAAACTCGTACGCAAGCGGCTCAGGCCGCGGATCACTATTGGCGAAGACGAAATTGATGAAGTCATAGACAGGATTAGGTCAAGACAGGGGGAAACAGAATTCAATTTAAACGAAATACTGCTTTCTATTGACCACCCAACTGAAGAAGCTAGTGTTTATAAAATGGCTCTTCGGATAATCCAACAAGTACGTGTGGGTGCCGACTTTTCCGCTATTGCCCGACAATTCTCGCAAAGTGCCACTGGCGCGGCAGGTGGTAAGGTCGGCTGGATACAGGAGTCCGAGCTTAGTAGCGTAGCAAGGAAGGCTGTATCTAAAATAAAGCCCGGTGAATTAACTACGCCAATAAGGGCCGTTGGCGGTTATCGGATCTTGATGCTAAAAGACGTCCGAAAGGGAGAAGAAGCCCTCAGAACGCCCGTAATTGTGGGCTTAAGGGAAATTCTTCTGCCACTTCATAATTCATCAACAGCGTCCGAAATTAAGGCAAAGCTAGATCTAGCGAATAATATAGACAAAAAAATTAAAAGTTGTGCAGAATTTAACGTTGTAGCAGATATGGTTGGTTCTATAAAAAGTACAAAGCTGGCTAGGTATAGGTTGGACCAACTTAACCCTCGGATTAGGTCAGCCGTTAAGACTGTTTCTTTGGGAAAGTTTAGCCGGCCCATGCGAATGCCGAATGGAATAATGGTAATTATGGTCTGTGAGCGCAAAGGCGGACATAAAAAACAAAAATTACCCAGTCGCACGGCAGTATCCGAGCGCTTGCTGCGCGACCGATTAACATTAATGATACGACGATACATGCGCGACATTAGATTGTCCGCGGTTATCGACATACGTGTCTAAATATTATGAACACGCTTGCCCCTATAGCGTTAACGATGGGTGACCCCGCGGGTATAGGCGGCGAAATATCACTCATGAGTTGGATAAAATATAAGGCGGAGCTGCCACCCTTCTATATTCTGGACGATCCCTCTCGACTAGATCGGTTAGCACGAATGACAGACCTTAAATGTCGGATTGAGGAGATACATTCCCCTGGAGAAGCAATATCAATTTTTAAAAGAGCACTACCAGTAATGCCTTTGAGTAAACCTGTAGTGTCTCTCCCCGGGGACGATAGCAACACCGATAGCAAAATGGTGGTGGAATCAATCAACAATGCAATTGATGCGGCGATAGAGGGTACGGCCTCCGCAGTTGTAACTAATCCAATACAAAAGCACCTTTTATATAAGGCAGGCTTTCCAAGTCCTGGGCACACCGAATACCTCGGACTTAGAGCGGGTCTGAAACATCCACCCATAATGCTGTTGGCTGGGCCCCATTTAAGGGTCGTGCCTGTGACGATTCACCTGCCATTGAAAGACGCAATAGCAGCCCTTACGCATAGTGGAATCGTTCACACTCTTAAACTGACGGTTGATACTCTAAAAAGAGATTTTGGTATTACCAATCCTCGTGTAGCTGTTTCGGGCTTAAATCCGCACGCTGGTGAGGACGGTCATATGGGACGCGAAGAAATCGATATAATAGGTCCAGCCATTTCAGCAGCGGCAACGCCTAGTTGCCAGATCTACG
This sequence comes from uncultured Rhodospirillaceae bacterium, assembly GCA_964579285.1. Classification (GTDB taxonomy): domain Bacteria; phylum Pseudomonadota; class Alphaproteobacteria; order MPNO01; family UBA830; genus JAYZQT01. The sequence goes on from CAZOHS010000055.1 coordinate 3,235, forward strand.
GCCCTATGGCCGCCGATACAATGTTTCACCAGACTGCCCGAGAAAAATATGATGTCGCTGTGTGCATGTATCATGACCAAGCACTAATCCCTATGAAAACACTCGATTTTGATAATGGAGTAAATGTGACAGGGGGGCTGCCATTTGTGCGGACGTCGCCTGACCATGGCACAGCCTATGACATTGCAGGAACCTCAAAGGCAAACCCGCTAAGTCTCCTGTCCGCGATAAAAATGGCTGCAAAAATATCCCAGCATAGAGCCACGTTTGTAGGTCGTATGGCAGGTGACTGAGGGCCTCAAACTTTCCCAGCTTCCTCCATTGCGTGAGGTAATCAAGACAGGGGGACTTTCAGCACGAAAACCACTGGGTCAAAATTTCATTTTAGATCTTAACATAACTGACCGGATTGCGTCGGTTGCTGGACCAATAAATGCAGCGACAATACTAGAAATTGGTCCAGGCCCTGGTGGATTAACACGCTCGCTTCTAGCAGCTGGCGCACGCACCGTCATAGCAGTGGAACGCGACACTCGATGCATTTTAGCATTACAAGAAATAAAGAGTATTGTTGGTGAAAGATTGATCATCCTCAATGAAGATGCCCTTAATCTTGATCTAACGATGTTGACCGAAAAACATGGACCTCTTCGAGTCATAGCCAATTTACCCTACAATATCTCGACCCGGCTACTTCTTAATTGGCTTAAAAATATTGAGCTATTCGACGGTTTTGTTCTGATGTTTCAGAAAGAGGTTGCTGATCGGCTCACCTCACTTCCAGGCTCAAAATCTTATGGACGTTTATCGGTAGCCGTGCAGTGGCGTTGCAAAACACGTGCGCTTTTTACCCTACCCCCGACTGTATTCGTTCCCCCTCCAAAAGTTTTTTCTACCCTAGTGGAATTAATACCGCGACCGATCATGCTTTATGATGCAGAACCAGCTATTCTAGAAAAAGTAGTGTACACAGCGTTCTCACAGCGTCGAAAAATGATGCGCTCAAGCATGAAAAGAATATTTCCCACGCCCGAAAATGCTCTTATAAGAGCTGGTATACTGCCGACGGCACGCGCTGAAAGTGTAACTATCGAGCAGTTCTGTGCATTAGCTCGAATATTAGCTCTCCAGCAAAATAAAATCAGCGTCCCTCCCGAAGGCGTTTAACAAATTCTGTTAAGCCTGTCTGACGCTCCCTTTTCAAACGCTCTGCTATGAGAATGGATTGAACCTGCGCTACGGTCTCCTCAATTTTTTTGTTAATAACTATATAATCGTATTCCGGCCAATGGCTAATCTCATCGGGGGCCTTTTCCATCCGGGTTATCAAAACTTCACTAGGGTCTTGGGCTCGTTGTCTCAGTCTGCGACCTAACTCCTCAGTTGACGGCGGCAAGATAAATACGCTGGCGAGATCATCTCGAGCAGACTGCTTTAACTGCTGTTCACCCTGCCAGTCTATATCAAACAGGATGTCCTGCCCCTCAGAAAGGGCATCCTCGATAGGTTGTCGAGGAGTACCATAGTAATGATCAAATACCTTGGCATGCTCAAGAAATTCTCTGCGATTCAACATTAAGTTGAACTCTGTAAGGTCAACAAAGAAGTAGTCCTCACCATCAACCTCACTTGGTCTTTTTGGTCGCGTCGTAACCGACACAGAAAGAGAGACACCTGATTCTCGTTCGAGTAACAAGCGCGCAATTGTTGTCTTTCCAGCACCGGACGGTGATGACAGAACTAACATCAATCCACGACGCTCAATATCGTAATAGCCATTTGGCATTTAAAATCCTATTCAATATTTTGGGTCTGCTCTCTTAAACGTTCTATTGTCAATTTAAGCGATAGACCTACCTTAGTAAGGTCGATATCGTTTGATTTAGAGCAAAGTGTATTTGCTTCTCTGTTGAACTCCTGACAGTAAAAATCGAGTTGACGTCCTATAGGGCCATTGCACGAAAGCAATTTATTAGCGCTCCTGACATGTGCGAGCATTCGATCGATTTCCTCCCGGACGTCTCCTTTTGCCACGATAAAGGCTATTTCTTGTGCTAAACGTTCCTCGGGCACTCGTTCATTGCCCTGTAAAATTTCTTTGATCTGATCTTTGAGTCTAACACCGTATTTTGTTGAAAGATTCGGAATCAATCCTACCGCTTTTTCGATCAGGGCAGAAATGTCGTTCAGATGACCCATCGTTATTTTCTGCAACTCTTCCCCTTCTCGTGCTCTCGCTGCAGTAACAGCTCGCATTAAGTCATCAAAGCTCTCAATAATGGCGCTTTCGCAAGTATTGGGGATTTGCTTATCGCCATCATCTTCTAAAAATTCAACGACACCGCTTTTCATCAGTAGCTGTTCGACATTAATTCTATTTTTTGATTCTCGGTATTCCTCTGTTAGCAGTATTAACTGATCAAGAAGTCGACGATTTATCTTCAGTATTGGTTCCGTTACCGGTTTTTGTAGGTTTAAAAGGATAAAAAGGTTGCCACGGGAAATCGTTTTGGCTACGGCATGACGGAGAACCGTCTCAACCTGATCAAACCCCCTAGGCAAACGAAACCGGACATCCAAACCCTTAGAGTTTACACTCTTAGCCTCCCATACCCACTGATAGTCGTCCTTGGTGCCTTCGATCCGAGCAAAACCCGTCATGCTATTAACCGTCACAGTTTTCCCCAAACAGTTCTTTGCAAGTAAAGTAACACATAGTTGAATCGGTAACCGTGGCGCTTGTTAATTCTTTTATTTTATCACTAATGCGCCAGCCTGTCGTCAGGAACACACTCACCTCAAACCTTTTAGTTTTAGCGCGCGGAATTTTGCAACGTTGCGATTATGTTGTGTTAGTGTTTTTGAAAAAAAATGCCCGCCGCGGCCAGTTGCGACGAAGTATAGGTATTCAGACTTAGTCGGATTAACAGCAGCCCGCAAAGCTGCCCTTCCTGGGTTCGATATTGGCCCAGGCGGTAAACCTTTTACACGGTAGGTATTATAAGCAGAATTAACCGCAAGATCATTTCTGGTCAGAGGTCTTTTCAATTGGGTTTTTCCACGCGTTATAGCGTAAGAAACGCTAGGGTCCGATTGCAGTCGCAACCCCAGTCTCAGGCGATTATGAAATACACTTGACACTAGCGATCGCTCTCCAACGACGCCTGTCTCTTTTTCAATAATGGAGGCAAGTATCAACGCTTCTTTTGGCGTTGTTAGATTGATATTTGCTGACTTTTTGGACCATTCTTCGGAAAGAGCCTCGCGCATCGCTCGCCGCATTCTTTTTAAAACTGATAAACGCGTATCACCGTAACTAAAAAAATACGTCTCCGGCAAGTAAATGCCTTCTGCTAGGTTTGTTGGTGCCGCGCCCACCAATCCCGCTGTCGAAAGGACCAACTTTGATACCTCTGCGGTGACCAGGCCTTCGGGCACGGTGAGTCGCCTCATAAACATCTCCCCATCGGCCAAATGTTTGCCAACCCTTTGCATGCTTATGCCGGGCAGAAACTCAAACTCACCAGCCCGCATATGACGCCCAATTCTTGTAAACTTTACACCGAGAGTGAAGATAAACGTGTTTTTAATCACTCCAGCACTGGCAAGCAAAACACCAATTTCTCGAATGGTAGCACCCTTTGGAATAATTACCCGTGCCTTTGTATTAAGCGGGCCAGGGGAAATATATCCACTCCACACAAAGTATAAGCCAATACACGCGATGATACTGGAAAATATAAAACCGAAGGCGAAAATGCGCCCGATAGGCAACCCCATGATGGGTTAGGAAATTTCTTTGAAAATTATCGAGGCGTTAGTTCCACCAAAGCCATAAGAATTAGAAAGAGCAGCAGAAATGCTCCGTTGTTTTGCTCTTTTTGGCACAAGATCGATGTCACAGCCCTCAGATGGGTTTTCTAAATTTATTGTCGGGGGCACTACATCGTTTTGGATTGCCTTTAAGCAGAAGATTGCTTCCACTGCTCCAGCGGCTCCCAGTAAGTGACCCACTGCCGATTTAGTCGACGACATGGATAGTCTATATGCGTGGTCTCCAAATACGCGCTTAACAGCCCCAAGTTCAATTTCATCTCCCACCGGTGTAGAGGTGCCGTGCGCATTTATATAATCTATATCTTCAATATTCATTTGCGCATTGGACAGGGCAGCTCGCATTGACCGATACCCTCCATTTCCATCTTCTGGTGGGGACGTGATATGGTATGCATCGCCTGAGAGGCCGTATCCTGCCACTTCGGCATATATTTTAGCGCCCCGGACTTTAGCATGCTCATATTCTTCAAGCACAACCACCCCCGCGCCTTCACCCATCACGAAGCCATCACGGTCCCTATCCCAGGGCCGCGAAGCACGCGTTGGTTCATCGTTGAAATTGGAAGATAAAGCTCTTGCCGCCGCAAATCCGGCAATTCCGAGGCGGCAGATCGCGGCTTCCGCTCCTCCCGCTACCATAACGTCTGCATCACCATAGCTAATTAGCCGAGATGCATCACCAATCGCATGTGCGCCAGTAGAACAAGCTGTCACAGGAGCGTGATTAGGTCCTCTGAAACCATGCTTTATTGAAACTTGGCCAGACGCAAGATTTATGAGACTTGAGGGTATAAAGAAGGGTGAAATTCGCCTTGGCCCCTTCTCTTTAAGCAGCAACGCTGCGTCCGCAATGGTTTCTAACCCACCTATACCCGAACCAATCATTACTCCGGTTCTCTCGGCATCTTCATCGTCTTGGACGTTCCAACCAGAGTCGGTTATCGCCTCCGTCGCGGCACCTATAGCAAATATTATAAAGTCATCCATCTGACGTTGATCTTTGGGAGACACATGCTCGTTCCGATCAAACGCGCCGGCCGTTTCCTCCCCCACAGGAACTTGGCAGGCGATCTTGACAGATAAGTCCTCAACATCAAAGTTTTGAATGGGTCCGGCGCCAGATTCAGAATTAAGCAGGCGTCCCCATATCCGATCAACACCCGCTCCCAATGGGGTAACAGCGCCAACACCAGTTACAACAACACGTCTGGATTTCATAATTTCCCTTTCACATTTTGAAGTTGTCTAGATCTTCAATTTGCGAATATCTAAACCTTCACGGCGTGATCAGGCTTCGTTTTCCATAATGAATGTGAACGCGTCATTAACCGTAAAAATTTTTTCGGAGGAGTCAACAGGAATTTCACATCCAAATTCTTCTTCAAATGCCATTACCAGTTCAACTGTATCGAGGCTATCCGCTCCAAGATCATCAATAAAGCTAGCATTTTCTGTCACCTTGCCATCATCTACGCCCAGATATTCAACTACGATTTTCTTCACGCGGTCTGCGGTATTGCTCATTAATATTTTCCCTGGAATATGCCGGCGTCCGAATTCACGGCTGGCCGATCTTTGGTTTCGATTGTCAGCGAACACGACTCCGATATAGTTTTACGATCTCCGTGAAACACTACTATAAAGTCCGGGCTCTACGCCCTCTATATCATGGCCATTCCACCATTCACATGCAAGGTTTGACCAGTAATATAAGCGGCCTCTTCAGAAGCCAGAAATGCTGCGCAAGCAGCGACGTCTTCGGGTCTTCCTAACCGGCCTATTGGTATCGAATCAAGCATCTTTTGTATCTGGTCATCATTTAATGATTGAGTCATCGCGGTATCTATAAACCCCGGTGCAATGCAATTTACCGTTATACCCCTTCCTGCCACCTCTGCCGCTATCGCTTTAGACATTCCCACAATACCAGCCTTAGAGGCCGCATAGTTGGCTTGGCCCGCATTTCCTGTTGCACCAACTATCGAGGTAATATTGATAATACGGCCCCACCGCGATTTCATCATACTACGCAGCGCTGAGCGGGAGAGTCGGAACGCTGTAGTTAGATTTATATCGATCACCGCCTTCCAGTCTTCATCCTTAATCCTTAATGCTAAGTTGTCGCGGGTAAGGCCAGCATTATTTATTAGTATATCGATACCACCCAGAAACTCGTTAGCTTTTTCAAGCATTGATTCAACAGTATCCGCTTGGCTAAAGTCACCGACAATAACTTCACTATTGTTTCCTAATTCTGATTTAAGTCTTTCGAGCGCTTGCCTGTTTCGTCCTGCTAGAGCGACCTCCACGCCTTGCGCGTGCAGAACTCGGGAGATCGCACCTCCGATTCCACCAGACGCCCCTGTCACGAGTGCTTTCTTATTTTTAAGTGCAAACATGGCTTAATTCCCGGCTTACAGTGTCTTCAGCAGAGTTTCGACATCGTCGGGATTTTCAACATTTATAGTCGTTATGTCCCGATCTATCCGTTTTATGAGTCCGGACAACACCTTCCCAGGGCCAATCTCTACTATTGTGTCAACGCCAGCATCACGCATAGCAATAATGCTTTCCCGCCAACGAACCAAGCAAGTCACTTGCTCAATCAATAACTGCCGAATAGTGTCAGGATCCTCTACAGTTTTTGCGGTCACGTTTGCAACCACTGGAACAAGGGGCCTTAAAAGTTTCACTGCCGCTAGCTCCTTTTCCATTACATCAGCCGCAGGTTGCATTAACTTACAGTGAAACGGGGCGCTTACTGGAAGTTTTATGCATTTTCTAATCCCACGCTCCCCTGCTATTTCAATTGCTCTCTCTATGGCGCCCATTTCTCCAGACAAAACAATCTGCCCAGGAGCATTATCATTTGCTGAAGTGCAAACCATCCCCTGAGCAGCATCGTTTGCTATTTCCCTCGCTTGGTCTAAGCTCGCACCTATCAAAGCTGCCATGCCTCCTTCGCCGACCGGTACCGCTGTCTGCATTGCACTGCCCCGAACACGTAAAAGCCTCGCTGTATCCTTAAGGCTAAACACTTCTGACGCGGCGAGGGCGGAATATTCTCCAAGTGAATGACCAGCGACTAAGTCACAACACTGCGACGTGCTAAGATTTCCTTCTTTTTGGACCACACGAAGAGCCGCGATACTAACAGCCATTATGGCTGGCTGGGCATTTTGCGTCAGCATTAATTGCTCGGTAGGCCCCTCGGCAATTAGCCTAGTCAGGTTTTGGCTCAAAGCATCATCCACCTCCTCTAGAGTCTCCCGCGCGCTGGAAAATGCTGAAAGGAGTTTCGCCCCCATTCCTACTGCCTGGGAGCCCTGCCCTGGAAAAACAAATGCTTTCACGTTTCTACTCGATTCTTAAATTACAACCCTGTATCTTCTTTTTGGCAGTCATAGTATCTGAGAGATGGCTGTCAAGATATTCAACCGAATCATAGCACCTTTGCTTGCTTAGAAATGTCAATTGTGTATATTCCGGCGCCTTACGGTGTGGCAGGTAATTTACAAACACGTTTGGCTACCTCGTCGCTTTACATTAATATCGGTAGTAGTTCTAGAGGTGGAGTTAGAATGCAAAGTAGGAGCAATTAAAGTGCCATTATACGAAAGTGTGTACATTACACGCCCAGATATTTCTGCGGCTCAGGTAGAAAGCCTTACTGAAGATCTAACAAAAATTATAGAAGAGAATGGTGGCAAGGTAACGAAAGATGAGTATTGGGGGCTGAAATCATTAGCCTATAAAATAAAGAAAAATCGCAAAGCGCATTATTCTCTATTGAATATTGATGCACCTTCCGCCGCGATCAGTGAAATGGAACGAAATATGCGAATTCACGAGGATGTACTCCGATATTTGAGCATCAGGGTGGACGAACATGAAGAAGGCCCTTCGATTATGATGCAAAATAAGACCACCCGAGATGAGCGGGATCATGGGCGAGATTTAGGTGGGGCAGAAAAGTACGCAACACCAGAACGCGAAGGGGTAACAGAAAAAAGCGGGCGCGAAGTAGCTGCGAACAAAGCAAATGAGGAAACCAACGGATGAGCCGACGACCATTTTTTAGACGCCCAAAGGGCTGCCCACTATCCGGCGAAAATGCTCCCAAGATCGATTACAAAAATGTTAAACTGCTTCTGCGTTTTACCTCCGAACGGGGAAAAATAGTACCAAGCCGTATTACAGCTGTATCTGCGAAAAAACAGCGTGAACTTGCAAAAGCTATCAAGCGCTCACGCAATCTTGCGCTCATACCCTTTATTATTAACTAACTGAGTCCGAACACCGGTAAAAAAGGTGATGCGGCGCGAATTACTATTTCCCCTTGGTGCTGGCATCTGTTCGGCGCGTTTGTTTCTATCTCCAGCCATAATTTCGGTTGCGGGCGTTATATTGGTGTATTTTGCGCCTTTACCGGTCGCAATGACAGGTTTTGCCCTAGGTTACTCGGCGGCTTCGATAGCTGCAGCGGTATCTGCACTGTCTGTTGGGTTCATATTAATTACTGTTGGAGGGCTTCCCGGCCTTTTTACGGTGATTTTAATCACGATGTACATGCCTATCCTTCTTATTATTTATCTAGGACTCAAACAAACTTCGGCCTCAGAGGGCACACTCTCTTGGTATCCAGCGGGAGGCGTACTTAATTGGCTAACTATTTTAGGTCTAATCTTTTTTTTAGTAGTGGCGGCCATCCTTGCAGCCTCTGATTTGGGATTTAAGGGAACGACTGAAGCAGTTTTGGTATCGGGGATAGAACTTTTTTCAACGAACCAAAGCAACCTAAATCAGCCCGTCACAGCTCAATTAAAAGCCCTAGTCCCCTCGGTGGCACAAACCTTGCCCTCCACTGTCATCAATACATGGATGATATTTCTCCCGGTCTTAAATTGTGTACTTGCGCAGAGAATAATTTCCGGGCAGGGCAATAACCTTCGCCCTACTCCACAGTACAAAAATATCGAAATACCAATCTGGTTATTGCCTGTAGGTGGCTTCGCCGTAGTTTTGGCGTTTTTTAGCGGCGAAATCGCCTTTTGGGGCCTAAATATATTTTTGATCGTCAGTGTACCTTTTTTCTTTATTGGGCTCTCAGTTATGCATAGTATCTCCGCCGCTTGGCCAGGTCGCCGCGTACTATTAAGTGGAATATATTTATTCCTGGTTCTGATGCATTGGCCTGCATTGATATTGGTTACATTGGGTGTGATGGAGCATTGGTTGCGACTTCGCGGGAAAATGAATACACAGTCGACAAATAAAGGGAATGAGTGATGGACGTCATACTGTTGGAACGAATTGAAAAACTAGGGCAGATGGGCGACGTGGTAACCGTAAAACCGGGCTATGCCCGTAACTATCTGCTACCCCAAAAAAAAGCACTGCGTGCTAATGAAGCTAACCGGTCGGCGTTTGATGCCCAACGCACCAAACTTGAAGCTAGGAACTTGCAAAACCGTGAAGAAGCAAACCGAATAGCTAAAGATATGGATGGCCTTGGTGTAGTCATTGTGCGGCAAGCTAGCGATAGTGATCAGCTCTATGGCTCTGTCACCACACGAAACGTAGCGGACGCTATTACCGCAAACGGGATCACCACCGAGCGTAGCCAAATAATAATGCAAAGGCCGATTAAAACTGTCGGAATGCATGGAATACGGGTGAATTTGCACCCCGAAGTTTCGGTGGAGATCATTGTAAATGTAGCGCGTTCGGAAGACGAAGCGGAAATGCAAGCAAGAGGCGAACGGGTAAATCAAGACGGTGAAATCGTGGGGACGGATACCGGTCCAGTTGACATTGAAACTGTTTTTGAAGACGGAGCCGCACCCGAAGCCGAGGAACTCTCCGTAAGCGATGACGAGACCGATGAAAACGTTTTAATTTCAGACGGGAAAACCGCAACAGGCGATGACAATCTACAGGAAAAGGATAGCTAAAAAGCTTCGAAGAAAGTTAAACCTGTAGAAAATTAGGGCCGCGCATCAAAACGAGTACGTACTAATAAAGTTTGAATGTTTATGTGTACTATTGCGTACTGTTGTATTTAATAGGTTCGTGGAATGGCATTTTTTTATGACTTCTAAAAAGATAGCGTTTATCGCCGCCTCGTCAGAAACAGCACGCAGGGCGTTTAAAAAACTAACCAAAAAATACGAACATGTTGGCCCGGAAGAAGCTGATGTAATAGTTGCTCTTGGTGGCGACGGTCATATGTTGGAAACACTTCACATGTGGCTCGACCGTGGAACACCTATCTATGGCATGAACCGCGGTACCGTCGGGTTTCTCATGAACGAATATCGAGAAACCAAGTTAGCTAACAGAATAGAAACGGCCAAAAGCGTTCGATTAAGACCTTTGGAAATGGTGGTGACCGACGTCGACGGCAAGAAGTCCTCTTCTGTAGCCATTAATGACATTTCCTTGCTGCGTCAAAAACGGCAAGCGGCAAAGTTAAGGATCAGTATAGACCGCAAGATTCGTATGCCAGAATTAATATGTGATGGTGTCCTCGTCGCGACACCCGCGGGGAGCACTGCCTATAACTTGTCGGCGCATGGTCCAATCATTCCGCTCGACGCAAACCTCTTAGCACTAACGCCAATTAGCGCGTTTCGACCCCGTCGGTGGCGCGGTGCTTTGCTCCCAGATCATGTTTTAATTACACTGGACGTTTTGGAACCTCGCAAACGACCGGTAAGCGCTGTGGGTGATTATACGGAGGTACGAGACGTAAAACGCGTCACAATCCGCGCTTCTAAGGAAAAATCAATTACCCTCCTGTTTGACCCAGAACATAACTTGGAAGATAGGATACTTAACGAACAATTTATCCCTTAACCGGAGACTATCCATATGCCAAAGATAGTGGCTGAGGACGACGTCATTATCCGTGCCTCTCAAGTCATTCTAGATCCCAATACGGACCCTGAGAGATATGCTGCAATAGCTAAATACTACAGTGTCGACGTACTGGATTTCGATGGATGGGTTGACGGCATCCGCGTAGCAATGCGAGACCTTTTTCCGGCAACCTTTGAGATGGTAGGAGACATCGAGTCTTTTCATGCGGCTCTTCCAGACGCTGACGCTGTCATAATTGAAAGCCTGCCTTTGCGCAGTTGTGAGTTAGACCTCGCGGCAAACCTAAAGATTGTCCAAAAATTTGGCGTTGACACACGAAACATTGATTTAAAAGCATGCGCCGAACGAAACGTGGCTGTGCGGACGCTGCGCCGTCGCGTGAATATAGCCGTCGCTGAACATGCGATTACCCTAATGCTTGGATTAGCCAAAAAATTATGTCTGATAAACCATAGAATTGATGAAGAAAGCCTCGTCGATGTAGGCTTTAAACCACAAATGTATGATCGCCGCCATGCCGCGGCGGCCAATTGGGGACATGTTAATGGTTTAAGCACCCTTAACGGATCCACTGTCGGGTGCATCGGTTTAGGTGAAATTGGCCGCGAAACTGCGTCTCGACTGACAGCATTTGGGGCAAAGATTTTATACTACCAACGGAACCCGCTACCAAAAGAACTTGAGGATTCACTTGGTGGGGCAAAATATTGCACTCTCCCTGAACTTCTGTCGGAGTCGGACTACGTGAGTATCCATATACCCCTGAATGCATCCACACGCGCACTTATTGGAAAAGAAGAATTTA
>CAZOHS010000056.1:0-14496 GCA_964579285.1 uncultured Rhodospirillaceae bacterium
AAAGTACAAAAGGGTGATAATGTCCGTAATATGGCATTGCGTATGCCATACAGTGCCTATCCAATAGAGCGTTTCGAGGTATTAAACGGCATCTCCCGTTCTGACAAACTGCGAGTCGGACAAAAGCTTAAAATTATTATCCAAAAACCATTTGATCTAGAACATTTCCGATAATTTTCTTAAAGTTTTCAAAAGTAAAAGCTTCACTACTAACCGTTACGCCAGCAACATTTACAATTTTTATAGAATGTTTAATTTATCGAGCGATTACGTGACAACATAGTTCAGGGTCGCTGGCTACTTCTGAATGAGCGATAAAAACTAGCCGACCTAATTGTGCGGGATGCTCATCTGTGGCTTTTGTCCCTACTAAAACTAGAGTTCTCGCAATTATAAGCGTTGGGTCTGAGCCTAAAACGAATTTATTTGTTCTGGATAAATAACTTGTGTCACTTAACTCGTTCAATCGATAGTGGGCAGTAATAACCCCGTCTCTCGCCCGGCGGCCCGGAGGTTATGTACCATCCAACAGGAAACCACGAGAAGGGACCGCACTTAGAGCTCCTCGGTCCACTTCTATTTGACCCCGAAAATAACCATTTAAAAAAAATAAAGTAACAGCCTCTAGCTACACTTTGCATGGTGTAAACAGCGGTTAGACAGAAATAGCCTGCAAATTCTTATAAGTCGCGGTCTCTGGAAATTTTTGAACCAACTAACAACACTAGTTTAGGCACCCGTCAGCTGGCCATTGCTGTTTCTATTTTTTCGGTCGCTGCGGCCACATCTATTTTTTCAACCAATGCAAACTCATGCACCAATCGTTCAAGTGCCGCTTCGTACATTTGCCTTTCACTGTAGGACTGTTCTGGTTGTCCTGCGGCGCGATAAAGGTCACGAACCACTTCAGCGATAGCGACGGGATCTCCGCTATTTATCTTGGCTTCATATTCCTGTGCCCTACGACTCCACATCGTTCGTTTGGATCGAGCGCGGCCCTTTAATGTGGCCACAACCCTTTGCATCTTATCCTTAGAGCTGATTTTGCGTAGCCCAGACCCCACGACTTTGTCCACAGGCACTCGCAATGTCATTTTTTCGGAATCAAACAGAATGACGAAAAGTTGAAGGTTAAATCCCGCTATTACGCTCTTTTCTATACCTGTTACTTTCCCAACCCCGTGTGTGGGATAAACCACATACTCACCCTTAGAAAACGCGAGTTTCTTTTTATTCGCCTTTGTAGAAGGTTCGGTCGCGTTTTTAACACCGCGCTTGGGTTTAGAGCTAGAGACCACTTTATTTGAGGCCGGCTTTGTCACCTTTTTTACCTTAGACCTCTTCGCAGATTTTTCCACCGAGGTATTTTCTATCTCAGATTTCAACTTCGCTTTTGTCTTGGCCGTCACCATAACACAATCTCAGTTCTGTATATAATTCGATTTGAGTAAGAAGGGCATACCCAGGAGTTTTCAACTCACCTAATAACTTGTAATCAGAAATGGGCAAAACACTTTTAGTTTGGACTTCCAGTCCTTACACAAGACTAGCACAAAAATCAGTGTAATAACAGTATTTCAGCTTTTAGGCTTTGTCCTAGAAAACTAAACGAACAAACCTTAGAGCCCACAGAAACCAAAGGCCCGAGAAGCTAGTTTAAAGGCTGATAAAGAAACTCTCCCTGTTAGTCTCCCTTTCCCGGATTCTCGCTAAAATGTTCCTCGAATTTATTCTCTTTGTCGCGCCAATCGTCGGCGTCATCCGGGCTATCACCTTTACGTGTAATATTCGGCCACGTCTCAGAGAATTTCCGATTTAACTCCAGATATTTATCAGACACATCATCAGTATCAGGGTGAATGGCTTCTACGGGGCATTCAGGTTCACAAACGCCGCAATCGATACATTCATCTGGATGAATCACTAACATATTTTCACCCTCATAAAAGCAATCTACCGGGCATACCTCAATACAATCCATAAACTTACATCGGATGCACGCGTCATTTACGACGTACGTCATACTAATCTCCGTAATATCTTTTATCGTTGTGATCACCCACGCTACTTGTCTGCACGAAGGTCATCGGCTTTAGTGTAGTTGGCCCATCTTGCCAACGCCAACCTAGTATTTTTTAAGAGTTCAACCAATAGTTTTTCTTATAGAAAATTAACCTCCTTTAATCAAAGGTTAAGTCGGGTTTTTACACGAGAGCGGGCCACTCCGCTATCCCGATCGTCAACATATATTAAACCTGCAATGCGACGCATTAATTGGGCTTCATTAGCGTGCACAAATTGATCTGCGTAAACTACCTCCCACAACATTTCTATAAGGTTAATTCTTTCCTCATAAGAAAATCCGTCTTTTATTGTACGGGTGAATCTAAGCAGCTGAACGGATTCATCAACTTCTCGCGCAGCCGCCTCCATTAAAGTGTGTGCTTCATCCGATGTTAATTTGAATTTATTCTCGCAGAGCCATTCAATTTGACTATTTTCTCTCTCGTCGAAGTCAGCATCAGAAGTTGCAGCGTAAACAAGCAATACTGCAGCAGCCAGATGAAACTCATCGGGTGTATGAATGGCGTCATTCTCTATTGATCGAGGGTTTTTCTTGTCGAACAAGGCCGTAAGTCTATCAAGCATTTGAAGTGGTTAACACACCAACCCACATGTCGCAAACTTGTACATAATACAGCTCCGTGATTTATTATGATGCCATGACAACCCAATCGATTAAAACACTGCATTTTCCAGCAACTTCCCGAAATCGGGAACCGATTACAAAAATTTTGGGAAAAATTTTGCCACAATCGGGCTTGATATTAGAATATGGAAGTGGCTCAGGCGAACATATCATTCATTTTGCTAGACAATTTCCTAATTTAACTTGGCAGCCGAGTGATCTTAATCCACGCAATATAGAAAGCATTTACGCGTAGGTCGAAACAGTAAAAAATACTTGCCCTAACATTCGCGAACCACTTTTAATAGATGCTGCCAAGTCCACGTCAGTAATCCAATCAGCCGATGCAATAATTTGCATAAATGTAATCCATATATCTCCATGGAACACAACGATTGGCCTAATGCGCAATGCTAGCAGACTTTTGCCTCGTGGAGGGCTCTTATACCTATACGGGCCCTATATGCTCAAAAATAAGCAAACAGCGTCAACCAATAGGTCTTTTGATCGCCATCTAAAATCTCAGAATGAAAACTGGGGGGTCCGCAATTTTGAACATGTGGTGTGCGAAGCGGAAACAAATGACATAGAATTTGTTGATAAAATCAACATGCCCGCGAATAATCTGTCAATTATTTTTCGGAAACCGACAAACGCTCAGTCGCCTCAACAAGCGTAGTATATAATGATTGTGCTTCCCTTGCCGGTCCACGCCGATCCCCAAGCTCCTCAACACGTACCACAAAAATTTCGCGGGCTTTAGGAAAGGTTAGAACACTTCCTACACGGATGATAAAATGCGCTTTATAAACCGTGATCCCGTTGACCCGAACCTTGCCCTTACCGCAGACCTTACTCGCTAGGCTCCTCGTTTTAAAAAAGCGTGCATACCAGAGCCATTTATCGAGCCTAATACCTTCCGCATTACTCAAGATAAGTTAAGCTCCCGGAGTTTAGAAAATGGAGATGATTCATCAACCTGACGAGGCTTTTTACTTTTGATGTGATGGACCCTCTTAGCCGGATACTTTCTATGAGGCCGCCCCACCCATTTCCAAACGACTCTCCCGTCAAGCTTAGCTGGACGATACCCAAGTGCTATAAAAATGGGATTGGCGTTAGGCTCGGACAAACCCAGTAAATTAAGTTGCCGAGAACCAATCTCTATTTTTCCTAGCTTCGATTGTCGTTGCAAATCACGTGCAACCCTCTCCACTACGTCAGCCCGTATAGCCCGCCCGCCCATACGACAATAACCGCAGGCTTCGAGGTAACCGGCTGGATAATCGCGGCGATCAGGCACCGTTACAAGACCCGGCCCTGGGGGCGCAGGAACCGACTTATCGTTATATAACGCCCAAAGTGTTGACCTCCACTGTACGGCAATCGGTTTTAAAAGCGACGGTATAAATAACGTCTGAGTGCCAATTTTTATACCACACTCTCGAAGGGAAACTCGGCCATCCCTTCCCAATTCTCTTAATTCGTTGACAACAGAATCCCGATCCAAGGATCCCAAGTTTTCGATCAACCGGTAAACTATTCCCCGCGGGATTCCGACAAGCCTAGCTTTACGCAAACACATAAGCTGGGCTAGCTGATTATCAAGCTGAGCGGTAATCCACGACAGGAGACGATGACGAATCCGGTCCCGCTGCTCGGGACCTAGGTCATTAGCACTTAAAACATCAACACTGGGTGTAATGATATCGATACCTTTTACCAACCTGCCAACTGGCGAAGTATTCCAGGCCAAAACATAGTGAGAATCTATAGAGAACGCGCTGTCTGGTGATGATGCAAGTGAGGTTACCCGCTTATCTATTTCACCCCGAAGCCCCTTATTAGCAGCCGATAATAACGTTCGACGTGTTCCTTTAGCTGAATATCTATCGGGTATAAATCGGAAACCTTCTAATTGGCCAATAAACTCGCCGCCAACCGAAACATCTCCACTTTTTCCCACCGAAGCTGTTAGTTCAATACTTTCATTTATGCGACTCAACGCTGCAGCTCGGCGATCCACAAAACGCTGTATGAGGCGTTGATGCAATGCATCGGAGATTTTATCTTCTAATTTACGAGTTTTTTCTTGCCAAACCTCCGCATCCTGCAGCCAATTAGAATGGTTTGAAATATAGGTCCATGTTCGCACGTGAGCGATACGTGTCATCAATGTATCAATATCACCATCAATACGGTCAAGTTGGGTTATTTGTCTAGCGACCCAGTCTAGCGACAAACGGTCACCGTCAATCAGTTCCCTAAAAATTCGCGACAGGAGACCAGCGTGCACGTCAGCCATCGTTTTACGAAAGTCAGGTATCTGACAGACATCCCAGAGCAGTCGGACGGCATCAGGCGTCGACGCTCTTTCCACAATGTCTGGATCCCGCATTAGATAACTAAGGGCAATTTGATCGTCTGCATCACGAGCTCTTATCAATTGGGATTGAGCCGGGAACGTCTCCAACGATTTTTGCAGAGCGCGAGCCGACCGA
Source organism: uncultured Rhodospirillaceae bacterium (assembly GCA_964579285.1). Classification (GTDB taxonomy): domain Bacteria; phylum Pseudomonadota; class Alphaproteobacteria; order MPNO01; family UBA830; genus JAYZQT01. The sequence continues at coordinate 5,191 of CAZOHS010000056.1, forward strand.
AAGTCGAGATCAGAATTGCGCCAGTACAACTCTGTCAGCGAATCAAAGCTATGATTCTCAATTGCCGCCACAACCTCTTCATCAAAAGACCCAATTTCAGCAATAGGTCCAAACGTGCCGTCTGATATGTGACGCCCTGCACGACCCGCTATTTGGGCAATCTCCGCAGTTGAAAGAGTCCGATATTTGTGACCATCAAACTTTCGAAGACCCGAAAACGCCACATGGTCTATATTCATATTTAAACCCATACCTATAGCATCTGTCGCCACCAGATAATCTACTTCTCCGCTCTGATACATTGAAACCTGGGCGTTCCTAGTACGTGGACTAAGCGCTCCAAGCACCACCGCTGTCCCGCCACGTTGCCGCCGCATAAGTTCTGCTATCGCATAAACTTCGTTGTTAGAAAAAGCTACAATCGCAGTCCTTCGCGGCAAGCGCGTAACCTTTTTAGGGCCCACATACGATAATTTAGACAACCTTGGTCGATTGATGAAACCAACATTTGGTATCAATTGTTCAATGATAGGCTGTATTGTCGCCGCGCCAAGAAAGAGGGTTTCTTCCAACCCGCGGGCGGATAAAAGCCGCTCGGTAAAAATGTGTCCACGTTCGATATCCGCCGACATTTGGATTTCGTCTATTGCTAAGAAATCGACCTTTTTATCTAATGGCATCGATTCGACGGTGCATAAAAAATATTTTGCACGCGGCGGGATTATTTTCTCCTCACCGGTGACAAGTGCCACCTGGCCAGCGCCTTTTTTTGAAACAACGCGATCATAATTTTCCCGCGCCAATAAACGGAGAGGAAACCCAATCATGCCAGATTGATAACCCAGCATTCTCTCAATAGCGTAATGGGTTTTTCCGGTATTTGTAGGGCCTAGTACCGCCGTTGTATTAGGCCGGTGGTAATCACCAGTCATTCCGGCAGAATGGCGTGCTAAAAGCTCGCATGCAAGGGCTTGAAATCCACACCAGTCAACAACATATTCTACCGGAACACTAAAATCTGTAAAAAGAGGGCGTCCGATGAAAGAAGAAAAGTTAAAGTTCGAGACAGAGGTTTCCCGGCTACTCCATATTGTGGCTAATTCCCTGTATAGCCAGAAGGAAATCTTTCTTAGAGAACTTATTTCAAACGCCTCGGACGCTTGTGACCGCTTGAGATACGAGGCCATTACTAAGCCCGACCTTATCGCGGACGATCCCGAATTCCGCGTACAGATTTCGATCGAAAAGAAAAAACGAATAATAGAGATCAGCGACAACGGAATCGGTATGAATCGTGAGGCACTCATTTCCGATCTTGGCACAATCGCTAGGTCGGGAACGACAGCCTATTTGGAAGAGCACCAAGATGACGATAGCTCCGATCTAAGGGGGATAGGCCAGTTTGGTGTGGGGTTTTATTCAGCATTTATGGTTGCTTCGCAGGTGGAGGTCATCAGTAGGCGAGCAGGTGAAAACGCGTCGTGGCGTTGGACCTCCGATGGCACGGGCGAATTTACTGTCAGCGAAGGAAACCGGGATGCCCGCGGAACCACAATACGAATAACACTGCAAAAAGGTGAAAATGAATTTTTAGAGGTATCCCGATTACGTCATATCATAAAGACTTATTCGGACCATATAGCACTTCCTATCATCCTTGTTGGCGAAAACGGCGACGAGCCAGTAAACGAAGCTTCTGCGATATGGACCCGGGCAAAAAAGAGCATAACAGACGAGCAATACCAAGAATTTTATCGCCACGTCGGGGGCTTCGATGAACCATGGATGACGCTACACTGGAATGTTGAAGGAACTTTAGAATACAGAAACCTACTTTATGTCCCGTCTACAAAGCCCTTTGACCTTTTCGATCCGAGCAGAAAACATGGAGTACGACTGTACGTTAAGCGGGTTTTCATAACCAACGAAGCGGAGGAACTAATTCCACCATGGCTTCGATTTCTAAGGGGTGTAGTAGACTCGGAAGACCTACCGTTAAATGTCAGTAGGGAAATATTGCAAAAAAACCCAATGATGCTTCGCATGAGAAAAGCGATAGTCAAACGTGTCTTAAATGAGTTGGGCAAAAAGGCGGATAAACACCCCGAAGATTACAAGAATTTCTGGGATAACTTTGGAGCAGTTATCAAGGAAGGGCTATATGAGGATCCGGAGAATAGGGAAGCTATTATGAAAATTGCTCGCTTCCAGTCTACTTCAAATAGTAACGGATTAGTTAGCCTGGAAAACTACGTTAGCCGCATGAAACCGAACCAGGAAGCTATCTATTACATTTCGGGGGAAGATCTTGCCCAAACAAGGAAAAGTCCGCAATTAGAAGGGTTTGCGGCTAAAGGAGTAGAGGTATTGCTGCTTATAGATGCTGTAGATGACTTTTGGATCCAGGCAATTGGAAACTTTAAAGATAAAGAATTTAAATCCGTGACGCGTGCCGGAGCAGAAATTGAAAAGATCGCAAACGACGTTAAAGACTCTTCGGAAGAAAAGACAAAAACAGCGCCGGATATGGGCAAGATTGATGCGCTTCTCGCAATGTTTAAACTTACTCTCAAAGAAGAAGTGAAGGATGTGCGGGTTTCTGAGCGTCTAACAGAGAGCGCCGTGTGCCTAGTTTCCGACGAGGGTGATTTAGACCTTCGAATAGAGCGAATGCTCAAACAGCAAAATCAGCTTGATCAGCTACCCAAACGAATCCTAGAAGTTAATCCACATCACGCTTTATTAGCATCTCTTTCTGAAACGGTTGGAAAAAAGGGAGCAGGGGAAAGGGTGGAAGACGCCGCATGGCTGCTGCTTGACCAGGCAAGAATTATCGAGGGTGAACAGGTGCCAAACCCCACTGAGTTTTCCCGACGCTTGAACCAAGTTATGGCTTCAGGTTTGACTTGAGGCCCGCGCCAACCGACCATTAAGTGACAACGCTTCGCCAGCCAGATAAAGAGAGCCACAAATCAATACGGTTCTAGCGGAAGAACTCACAGCCATGCCTAGCGCTTCCGGTAGAGTTGTCCCAATCACACAATTTGCGCCGAGGTTGGATGCCGTTCCCAAAATTTTTTCTGGTGAATGACCCCGAACATTACCTGGAAGATTAATAGCTACAATAGTACTACAAACACGCAGCAGCGGAGAAAGAAAGCCGGCAATATCTTTATTTTTCTGCAGGGCACATATCAATACAAGGTTTGGCTCATTCCAGTCCGCAACCGTTTCAGCTAACGACTCTGCCGCTGCTGGATTGTGTCCACCGTCCACCCACAAGTCGACACCTATAGGTAGTAATTTTCGTAGCTCACCGTGGGCCAAGAGTTGTAAACGACCTGGCCAAAACACCTTCAACAAACCAGAGGAAAAATCCTCCAGTTGAAACAATTCTCTCCCAAATACACGAAGCGCCGCAATAGCCAACCCGGCGTTATAAACCTGGTGTTTTCCATGTAATACAGGCCGGGGAAGCTTCATGGTGCCCTTAAGATCGCGGTAAACTATATGACCAGCGCGCTTATTGTCCAAAAACCAATCAGTACCGTATGAGAATAAAGGGGCACTTACTTGATCCGCTCTGTCTTTTATCACCTTGACGACCTCAGGCGGCTGGGGGCTTACTATGCATGGCACTCTTGGTTTGATAATCCCAGCTTTCTCAAAGGCTATTTTTTCAATGCCTGCACCTAGAAACTCGGTATGATCAATCGATACTGGGGTAATAGCCGTGACGAACGGTTTCTTGATTACATTAGTCGCGTCAAGCCTCCCGCCAAGCCCGGTCTCTAACAATAATAAATCAGCTGGTGATCTAGAAAATGCTACAAATGCGGCAACCGTAGTAATTTCAAAAAGTGTTATTGGTGACCCCGCGTTTGCCGCTTCACATTCCTTTAGTATAGAGAGAAGTTTATCGTCTTCTATTGACCTACCCTGAAGGTTAATCCTTTCGTGAAAATGGATTAAATGCGGTGACGTATACGAGTGTACAACTAAGCCGGCAGCTTCAGCTATGGCCCGCATATATGCGATGCTCGAGCCCTTACCGTTAGTACCGGCAACATGAATCGTCGGAGGAAGGTGTTTCTCAGGACTTCCCATAGCAGATAGAAGCGTTGAGGTCCGCTCCAACCCCAGATCTATCCGTCTAGGATGAAGGTCAATTAAGCGCTCTAGAACAAAATCAGTCTGTCTGCTTCGTGATATTACCACTGCCTAGATTCTCTCCACTTACAGGCATTATATTATTTGTAGACTTACGAAGTAGCAGGTCAATTACACGAGCAAGCGTTTTTGGAAGGTCATGTCGGTTCACGACCATATCTATCATTCCATGGTCGAGAAGATATTCAGCGCGCTGAAAGCCGTCAGGCAGTTTTTCTCTAATGGTTTCCTCTATTACCCTAGCGCCCGCAAAACCAATGACCGAACCTGGCTCAGCGATGGCTATATCTCCTAACATCGCAAAAGAGGCAGATACACCCCCTGTTGTGGGATCAGCGAGAACTACGATATAAGGCAAGCCCTTCGCCCTAACCTCCTGGACTGCAATTGTTGTTCTGGGCATCTGCATCAAAGAAAGAATACCCTCTTGCATTCTAGCTCCCCCGGACGATGTGATAACGACGAATGGCAATTTCTGCGAAACCGCAAATTCTGAACCAGTGACCAGACCATTACCAACAGCAATCCCCATTGAGCCGCCCATAAAGGAGAAATCGAATACTGCAACAACCGTCCTAGTGCCAAAAATTACTCCGTGAGCAACAAAAATAGCATCATCTCTTCCAGTGGCCGCTCTGCTTTCTTTTAACCTATCAGTATAACGTTTTTTATCTCGAAATTTTAGGGGATCTAAAACACTATTGGGCAGGGAAATTTCTTCAAACTCACCGTTATCGAACAGCATTTCCAACCTCTTCCGAGCCGGCAGACGCATATGATACCCGCAATTATTACATACATTTAGATTATCCATCAGATCGCGGTGGAAAAGCATCTGTTCGCAGCCCCCACACTGCAACCAAAGATTTTCGGGCACCTCTGATTTTACACCAACAAGCTCGCGTATTTTTGGGCGAACATAATTTTTCAACCAGTTCATTGCGCGTCGTGCTTCGGAATACTTCGAATTGCACCCCCTAATTCGGCCACAAAATCAAGGGTCCGTGACACTAGGTCGGGCGCTGCTTGACCATCACCGTTGATACGAGCGCTAATTTTTTCGACAATAGCAGAACCCACTACTGCTGCATCCGCTATGGTTGCTACTTCGGCAGCCTGCTTAGGTGTCTTAATACCGAACCCCACCGCTATTGGCAGATCCGTTTGCTTTCTGATGCGGGCGACGTTTTGAGCAATATCATTAGCGGTAGCAGCGGTAGTGCCGGTTATACCCCTAACCGAAACATAATAAACAAAACCCGCAGCATCTTTTACAAGAGTTGTTATACGCGAATCTGTTGAGGTGGGGGCAATTAAACGGACAATATCAACCCCAAATGCATCACAGAATATACTAAATTCTTTCTCTTCTTCGGGTGGAAGATCCACTATTATCAGGCCATCAACACCTGCTTCAGCTGCATCTTCAGCAAATTCACTCAGTCCATACGCATATATTGGGTTGTAATAACCCATTAAAACTATTGGGGTAACAGTATTGTGGCACCTAAAATCTGCCACCATAGACAGTGTTTTCGATGTAGTTTGGCCAGCAGCCAATGCCCTTACTGACGCGAGCTCAATTGATGGACCATCGGCCATAGGATCGGTGAACGGCATACCTAATTCAATGATATCAGCTCCATGAGATGGTAAACCTGCGAGAATTTCTGCAGACACTTTCTCATTAGGGTCTCCTGCTGTAATAAAAGTTATAAGCCCACTGCGACCCTCAGATCGCAGTTCCTTGAACCTATCGACCAACCGGCTCAAATTACTACTCCAAGGGAATCAGCCACGGAAAATACATCCTTATCGCCTCGTCCACACATGTTCATGATAACGACATGATCGGACGGCAAATCCGGCGCAATTTTAAGCACATGAGCTAGAGCGTGTGACGGCTCCAAAGCCGGTATTATACCTTCGAGGCGGCTGCAAAGTTGAAAGGCCGCCAATGCCTCAGCATCGGTAGCAGACACATACTCTACCCGTCCCGCATCACTTAACCAAGAATGTTCAGGTCCAATTCCAGGATAATCAAGCCCCGCTGAAATAGAATGTGCCTCGGTAATCTGCCCGTCGTCATCCTGAAGTAAATATGTACGATTTCCATGCAGAACGCCCGTCTTTCCTGCGGCAAGCGACGCTGCGTGTTTACCAGTCTCAATACCTTTTCCGGCTGCCTCCACACCAATCATGCGAACACCATCCTCATCAAGGAAAGGGTAGAACAAACCCATAGCGTTTGAACCGCCACCTATACAAGCAATGAGAGTATCCGGAGGGCGTCCTTCTTCCTGTATAATCTGTGCCCGTGCCTCTTCCCCTATTATGGATTGAAAATCACGCACCATCGCGGGGTACGGATGGGGGCCTGCGACGGTTCCAATTACGTAAAAAGTATCGTCAACATGAGCGACCCAATCTCTTAGGGCACCGTTCATAGCATCTTTTAAGGTCGATGAGCCGGTTTTCACCGGTACAACCTCGGCACCGAGCAGTTTCATACGAAAGACATTGGGTGCTTGTCGCTCAATATCACGCGCGCCCATATAGACCACACATGGAATTCCAAACAAAGCACAAACCGTGGCCGTAGCCACACCGTGTTGACCTGCACCAGTTTCCGCAATCACTCGCGTTTTACCCATGCGGCGAGCAAGCAGTACCTGCCCAAGGGTATTGTTGATCTTATGGGCCCCCGTATGATTTAGCTCGTCCCTTTTAAAATAAATCTTTGCTCCACCACAGTGTTCCGAAATCCGAGACGCAAAATAAAGGGGGCTGGGCCGGCCTACATAATGTTTAAGCAGTGTTTTAAATTCACTACCAAATTCTGGGTCTTTCTTAGCGACCTCGTACGCCTTCTCTACCTCTAGGAGAAGAGGCATCAAGGTCTCCGCAACATACCGGCCTCCGTACGTGCCAAAATGCCCGTCTCTATCAGGACCACCGCGATAGGTATTAATGTTTTCTATCATAGTCTTTAAGTCGTTTTAACCTACTCAGGCGCTTTGCACAGCTCTTAAAAATGCCGTTATTCGGGCACCGTCCTTTATTCCGGGCGCACATTCGACACCTGACGACACATCAACCGCAGGCGCAGCCGAAACACGAATAGCAGCGCCTACGTTTTGTGCAGTTAAACCACCTGACAACATCCAGGGGATCTTCCAGTCACGTCCAGAAAGTATTTTCCAATCAAACGAAACCGCATTCCCTCCTGGAAGCGCACCAATCATGTCAGGAGGTGTCTTTGCGTCGAAAAGCAGCATATCCGCCACATTTGTATAGGATTCCACAATTTCCAAATCTTCTGCAGTTGCGACTTTAATAGCTTTAATAATACGCTTACCTGTACGTTTTCGAATGACAGACACTCGTTCTGAGTCTTCTGCACCATGTAGTTGGATAAAAGAAATGGAGGGTATGGATTGTATAATATAAACCAATTCGTCGCTTGGATCGACAACAAGTGCAACCGCTTTGACGGTTTTAGGTATGTTAAGAAGCAACTGTGCCACTAGATCAGGTGAGATATTTCGTGGCGATTTTGGGAAAAAAACAAAGCCCACATATTTTGCACCTTCCTTAATTGCTACATCTAATGCCGTTGAATCAGATATACCACAGATCTTGACATCAACGGTCATGACGGGACATTCGAAATTTCAGAAACAATACGCCTTGTTGCCCCCACAGGGTCATTAGCTTGGGTGATAGCACGACCTATTACAAGATAATCGGCGCCAGATTTAACTGCTTCGTAGGGTGTCATGAAACGTTTCTGATCATCAGAAGAAGCCCAGGCAGGACGAACACCTGGAGACACTAGCAAAAATTCGTCACCAAACTCCTGGCGCAGTAAAACAACCTCCTGTGGCGAACAAACAATACCATCAACCCTGCACTGCTTCGCCAACCGGGCAAGTCTTAGAACCTGATCAGAAGTTGGCCCTCTTTGTCCGATTATGGAAAGATCACTATCGTCTAGGCTCGTAAGGACCGTTATAGCTAGTATTTTGGGGCGCTCCGCTCGTGATTTTGTAGCGGCGTCAATCGCGGCTTGTAACATAGAAGCACCGCCGGACGCATGGACGGTCACGAACTTACACTGAATGTCTGCAGTCGCATTGATAGCCCCAGAAACAGTGGCTGGGATGTCATGGTATTTTAAATCGAGAAAAATATTATGCCCAAGCGCCGCCACTTTGTTTACTCCGTCGGGGCCATTGGCGGTAAAGAATTCCTTGCCTAATTTTATTCCCCCAACTTCACCATTCAATAGGTCTGCCAAAAGCAATGCTTCGGTCAGACTCTGAGTATCCAGAGCGCAGTATATTCTGTCGATTGGGGATATATTTCTCATTGTCTATTCATAAATTATTTTCTTGTTCGGTCCCACACCAGTTCTGCAGCCGCAAGGTCTTCGAGCGCGGAACCAACGGATTTGAAAAGAGTGCATTCTTCCGGGTTTTGGCGCCCGGTCGCTATCCCTTTGCACACATCTGATAGCTCTCCTTCTAATACTTCAGACGAAATCAGCCCTTCCCCAATTGGTTGGGTCAAATCACCTGCTTCGGATAGCGCTCCCTCGCGTGTGTCTACGTATATCCTGCAACGGGTAATTGCAACATCATCCGCTTCCCGCATATCGGGCCTATATCCGCCCACAAGATCAAGATGCGCACCGGGGCTCAGCCAATCCCCTTTGATAAGCGGATCGATGGACAATGTCGCGCAAGAAATTATATCAGAAACTTCAGTAGCAGCTCGAAGGTTTTTGGAGAGCGTCGCCTCCACACCAACACTACAAAGCTGCCTAACAAATAAGGCCGCCTTCTCGCTGTTTCGACCCCAAACAAGAGTTTTCCTGATCGGACGAATAGTTCTGTATGCTCTTGCCAATTCAAAGGCTACTTGACCCGTTCCAACAATTAAATGTGTAGACGAATCTTCTCTCGCAAGGAAACGGCTAGCGAGTGCCGACGTGGCCGCCGTTCTCCGGTTTGTTAAGGTTCGACCGTCAAGCACAGCAACCGGCACTCCGGTTGCCCGATCAAACAGCAAGACCACACCGTTCACACTGGGAAGATTATTTTCCCCATTATTAGGAAAGACACTTACTATTTT
>CAZOHS010000057.1:0-14463 GCA_964579285.1 uncultured Rhodospirillaceae bacterium
GGCTAGTGTCTGGTCATTTGGTGGGCATTTAATCGACATGATTAACACATGCTGATTAAATGTCGATTAAGGACCATTGATAATTAGAAACCAAGACCATCTATTACATTGGTCTATTTATAAGTTTACAGTAGAATGTCAGAGTAAAAGTGTATGGTTATCTAAATACTATTAAACTCTTTAATTTTTTGGAGAAAAAAAAGTGACGGATCTTTACGTCGGAAGAACGGAAGAGTTCGAGGATCGGGACCGAAAGATAATTGCGCAAGGTGACCTTGAAATTGGCGTTTTTCATGTAGAAGGCGAATTTTACGCCTATGAAAACAACTGCGTCCACCAAGGAGGACCAGCCTGTCAGGGAAAAATAATTAATAAGGTGGAAGAGGTAATACACGAGACCGAAAAAACTGCTCACGGTCTCAAATTCTCTGAATCTGACGTACATATTGTATGTCCATGGCATGGATACGAATACAACGTTCGTGACGGCAGACACCCAGGCAACAAAAACATCCGTCTTCGCCCATTCAAAGTCGAAGTGAAGGACGGTGAGGTTTATGTCGTCATCTAACCCAAAAGATACTGAATTAGATAAGGCAGCCTCGAAAGCCTTAGAGATTGTGGATCGGGCGTTGCTGGACGGAGAAACCCAGGATATTCCTGATGAAACTGTGCAGCGATTGCTCACTGCTGGCACGAAGTTGTTTGCAAATAAGGTTGAAATGGAAGACCGCTTTTTCTCGCCCTATACGGGACCCGAGGCGGTAACCGCGACGGACGTGGTTATGACCTGCTCCGACATGCTTCGTGCAGTCAATCTCTCCACTTTCGATCTCGCTATGTGGTTTCAGCGCCCCCGGCCCGGGGACGAAGTCTAAATATTGCGAACGTACGCAAAAATGCGACCAAAGGAGTAAAGTGATGGATACAGGTATTCAGCCAGTCAACCAGAACCCGATAAAAGAAATTACTACCTACACAGACTCTCGCGACGTGCTGGCCAAAGCTAGGCAGCAAGCCGACGAACGGAACTTTGATAATATCTTTATCGCCGATATTGACGCGCATCACACCGAAACAGAATCATGGCGCGAAATCATTACCTACATTGATGACCCGGTTATCCGTGAGCAGGCCAAAGAAATGGTCTTTCATCGCTCGGGCACGCCCCCATACGGCATGAATGGTGATTTAGCAATGCGGTACCAAGACGTTGGTGGCAGAATTCCCCACCAGGCAGCGCGGAGCGAGAAGGTTGATGAACAAGAGGTAAAGGAAGCCGGGCACAGAGATCTCGTTCTCGCAAAACGCGCCTATGAAGCGATGGGTATCGACGTTCAGGTAGTGTTCCCAACTCCAATGCTATTTCTTGGAATGCATCCTCAATTCGATATGGAGGCAATTCTCGGAAAAGCATACAACCGCTGGCAAGTCGAGAATATACTAAGCAAAGACCCCAAGCTAAAGACAATGATGTTCCTGCCTTTTAATGATCCGGAATCAGCACTAGAGACGATCGAGGAGTTTGGGGACGCGCCTGGCTGCGTAGGCTTCATGGTAACATCGGTCCGATACAAAGCGGTTCATCACAATCACTATATGAAGGTGTACCGTGCGCTTGAGGAACGGGGCCTTCCCATAGGTTTTCACGCTGGTTACTACTGGCAAGACCCCTTCATGATGCAGATTAATCGCTTTGGTTCCATGCACGCATTGTCATTTGTCTGGTGTAACGTTGTACACATGACAAACTGGATAATGAACGGCCTACCCGAGCGGTTTCCTAACCTAAAGAGTGTTTGGATTGAATCCGGAATAGCGTGGGTGCCTTGGCTTATGCAACGACTGGACCATACCTATCTTATGCGATCCTCTGAAGCGCCCCTGCTTAAGAAGTTGCCGAGCGAATACATGAAAGAGTGTTTCTTTACCTGCCAGCCGATGGAGACTGATCATCCCAAGGCACTGGAGTTAACGTTCGAGATGATCAACGCAAAAGATCAGCTATTGTATGCGTCAGATTGGCCTCACTACGATTTCGATACTCCAAGTGTAATCTGGGATTTACCGTTTCTAGACGACGACGCTAAAAAGAACATCCTTGGTCTGAACGCCAAAGGGTTATTTAACTTTGATCGCTAGACGAAATATTCCATTATTGAAAAAGGCGAGCGTAAGCTCGCCTTTTTTATCTCCAATCATCAACGATAAACACTTCGGGTAAATTATAACCGGACCCCTCTGGTCGAAGCATGGCAATCCCGTTCATCCATGTACGGTACCCGTGGGCGCGCATTGTCTCATAACACTCTGACCGGCCAGTATTAGTCCCCGCGACGATACGCGTGGTACCGCGAGCTATCGCGAATTGCTCGACCGCAATAAGCAGTTGTACAAAACGTTCCTTAATAGAGCTTCCAGGTCGCACGGCGGCGAACTTTATAGCTGTTTGTTGGCTACCCGCTTCAGACATCGCACCTTGATGACAACAGGCAAACCCCTCGAGACCGTCCACTGAATACACAAGTACTGTGTCGCCAAGGGATCTACGTTGTATTGCCGTGACTTCGGACGTTACATTTAGGGCCTGGTATATTTCCGAGGTTAAGGAGCGGCACTCGATCAAAGCATTGGACTGTTCCGTTTTATTAAGTCCCGAGAAACAAACTACACCTTCCTTCTTAGATGCAGTTGGAGCACAAACAAATTTATCCATCACGGCAGTAATACGCTGCATTCGAAAGCCATATTCTTCGTAAAGGCGAATATGTTTTGGACTTTGAGGGTGGGTAAAAAGACCCTGCATGGTGAAATTCTGCTGATCCATATATTCCACCATTTTGTCCATCATTTTACGGGCGATACCCTGTCCCCAACAATCTACGTCAACCGTTAGTGGGCCCAAAATACCGACACCACACCAGTCCATAATGAAACCACAAGCTACGAGACATCCATCTAATTCAGCGACAAATGAGCCCGTTGGATTAGCCTCAAACCGGCCGTGAACAGCATCCCCGTCACCCCTAAATTCTTTTGGATCATCAAGTTCAAAGAAGGTGCCAAAAGCTATTCGGTTTATACGATCCGCATCTGCGAGATCCGCTTCTACCATGGGACGAATAATTAAAGTGTTCATAATAGATCTTAGACCATATCGCCTAAATCAAGACGACAAACATCGACCGAAAAACGCCACTACTGTACTTCTACCTCCATCCGCCCGATGACATCAAAATAACACTCCAATAGGTCTCCCACCTCCAGCGGCCCGACCCCCTGCGGCGTGCCCGTCATGATGATATCACCAGGGTACAGCGTATAGAACTTGGACGCGTATGCGATTAGTTTTCGACAACTGAAAATAAGGTGCCTGGTGTTAGAGTTCTGACGAACCTCACCGTTGACGCGTAGCTGGAAATTGAGGTCGTCGGGATTGTCAATCTCATCTGCCGTTGTTAACCACGGACCCAGAACTGCATAGGAGTCTATGGATTTCCTCAGACTACGGTCCTCTACACCACGAACCGTATTATCTAACCCGATAGCATAACCAGCTACGACATCGAGGGCTTCATCCTCTGAGACATTCTTGGCTGTTTGTCCAATAATGATCGCTAGTTCTATTTCGTGGTCATTGCGGCGGTCCGTATGGGCGAGCGTAATCCCGTCGCCAGGTCCCACCAACGCCGATGTCGATTTTAAGAACAGTCCATAGTCATCGATGGTCTTAATCGTTTGCCCGAAGTGTATTTCAACATCCTCACGTGCCTCAGAAATATGATCCATATAGTTTGCTGGTGCCGCAATAATTTTAGTGGGGTTAGCAATCGGGCTACGCAAAGTAACATTCTTTACTCCCTGTACGTAGCCCAACTTTTGATTTGATACTATTTGTGGTGCAAGGTTGACTAAGGCCGCAACCATTGCGTCACCGTGGGGACGAGGCCAGCCCACCAGGGGCAGGCCCTCAAGCACTGCGGTTACATCAATTAGTTGATTGCCTTTTACCAATCCTAGCTTGTTATCGTTGTATCGACATATCCTCATTGTACTTCCCGAAATTCTTCTCTCGCACCATTCGCCCACGCAATCCCATGGCCGTGGGCTTCACTTGGCGTAATATTGCCGTTGCGATCCATAGAAATAGGTTCGTCAAAAAGTGGCTCTAGAAGGGGAAAATCCTCCATCCAGCGTATGGCGGGCGCAGCGCCAGCAAGATGTATAAAGAGAGACGGCAAAAAATGCGGAGACACCACCAAGTTATAATGATCCGCGATCTGAGCAATACGCAGGCTTTCTGTAATTCCGCCCGCCATCGCGAGATCCGGTTGAACAATCGAAACCGCGCGGGCCTCCATTAGGGGTTTCAATTCGACAACACCCTGGTGATGCTCACCGGTCGCAATCGGTACTTGGCTATTATTTGCGAGGATTGCGTATCCATTGGTATCGTGCGCGGGTAAAGGCTCCTCTAACCAGAGAGCATTCACATCTGCTAAAACATTGGTCAGCCACTGAGCCCGTGCCAAATCACACTTCTCGTTAGCATCCGCCATAATGTCCACCCCGTCCGGCAGCGCCTCTGCCACCGCCTGTATACGTTGCAGATCGGAAGAAGCGCCCGCCACGCGCAATTTTACTGCGGTGCAACCTATTTCTGCGTATTTGAGCGCCCTCACAACTGCGGCTTCGGGGGTTTGTGTGGGCCCAAAACCACCAGACCCATAAACCGGCAACGTTTTTTTTATTCCGCCTAAAGCTTGATAAAGTGGCATCTCGCAGCACTTAGAATACAGATCCCACATTGCGACGTCTATTGCGGCAATTGCGATATACCCAAATCCGCGTCCCAGTCGGTTTAGCGAGCTGGCAAGGTTACGCCACAGCGCCTGTGGGGGTACAACGGATTGCGCGACAACAAATCGCTCTAGCATATTTTGAGCTATGGCGCACACATTACTCCCGCCGCCACCAAGAACGTATGAGAAACCGGTACCACTTGTCCCGTCCGAGGCCTCGAGATCTACCACGATCACATCGACAGCCGTAATGCCGGAGCCGCCCGTTGGACCAGAAAGTGGAAAGACCCATAACTCAGCAGACGCCTTTGATATTGTTAAGGTCACATTCTAGCCTTTCAGTGTAAGAGTTAAGCTCTCTCCGTCCTCGATCCGAAGTGCGTCCCTCACACCTACGGGCGCGATAACCTCAACTTGAGATGGCGGGTAGTTGTCAACGAGCGGATACAAGACAGCGCCATCAATTTCGCCCGCTATTGTGACGTGCCAACACTTCGCGTCGCAATCGTGCGGCCCATTGTTGGGATTTTCGATAGCGATGCCTGACGTAGTCTTTAGCCGCACCCAAACAGGCATTGATTCAGGATCGTCTATGATTACGTTGACGGTACCTGGAAAAGGCTCAATACCCAGACGCTCTCGAAACTGGTTCCTTGCCCAATCGAGCTGAGTAAAGGTAACACCCATCCCGATACCTGTAGCGAGCCTGCCTATCAGTTTTTCACCTCTCATCCGGCAGCACGAACGGGGACAGCCATTTCACCAATACCTTCACAATAACAATACATCGTATCACCCGGCTCCACTGGTCCAACACCCTCCGGCGTGCCCGTCATAATCACATCTCCGGGATAAAGCGTATAGAACTGAGAGCCATATTCGATCAGCTTACGGCAATCAAATATCAGTTTATCGGTGTTGGAGTTTTGCCGCTCCTCATCACCCACGCGGATCGAGAAATCAAGTTTATCAGGGTTTTCTATTTCGTCTGCTGTTACTAACCAAGGGCCAAGCACCGAGTAACTATCTATCGCCTTTCGAAGACTTCGCTCTTCCGTACCGCGAACCGTCATATCCAGGCCGATAGAATATCCTGCAACGTAATCTAACGCGTCTTCATAAGAGACGTTTTTCGCGGTTTTTCCAATGACCATAGAAACTTCCACCTCATGATCGTTACGGCGGTCAGTGAAATGAAGCTCTACTCCTTCACCCGCACCAACTAAAATGGAATTCTTTAGAAACAGGCCATAATGATCTATTGTCTTAATATCCCGGCCAAAGTTAACGCCCTCGTCTTCTTGGGATTCTTCGAGATGGGCATAATAATTCACGGGCGCACCAATAACTTTTGTCGGGTTTGCTACCGGGCTTTTCAATGTGACGGTTGAAATGGGAAGACGGGTAGCGGACGCGGAAAGATCAGAAACCCTTGCGCAGACAGCATCCAAATTTGCGATAAAAGCATCCCCCATGGGCGCCGGCCAACCGGTCTTGTCTATTACTTCTAAAGCACCAGTAACATCCACAACATCGTCGCCATCCACCAATCCTAGACGGTCCTCGTTAAAACGGCATAGTTTCATTTGCTTACCTCCCAAATTCAGTAACACAACAAGTTTAATCGCATTCTCTATGCAATCGGTCCAGCGTAATCTTTAGGGGTTGAGCGAGTTATAATGGAGCGTAGAATGCCCTCGTTCGCGGGTGTAGCTCAATGGCAGAGCAGAAGCTTCCCAAGCTTACGACGAGGGTTCGATTCCCTTCACCCGCTCCAGTCGAGTATATCGCTAACAAACAGGGCCTCGGACCAAGACCGGGGAATGACATCAGCACTCACGGCTCTTTCCGCGTAGTACTTCCACAGTTTATTTACATGTGCGTTACGGTTAAAACGGGATAGAAACTGCTCCATTTCTGTCTTCGACAGACCCGTCACATCCCCCAGTGCCGCCGCGCGAAATAAAGCGCTCGCGTTTTCCTCGAAATGCACACAATCGATCAATAATGAAGGCACACTTTCAGCACACACGACGGCGCCATGCGCCCTCATGAGGGCGGCGTTACAAACTCCGAGTGTTTCGGCTAAGGCCGATCCGGAAGCTGTTGTATTAATATGCCCTGGATCAGGATGGACGGGTATACCCGTCGACCACCGTGACGCGTGGTTCCTCACGGGCACAAGGTTCTGGTTGTCTACAAGCGTAAACATTGTCGCTATCTCGGGGTGAAAATGGGCTATTGCAGAAATATCTGGTCGAGCCGCCAAGATTTGCGTGTGTATGAAGACTTCCCGCGGAGGAGCGGCTTTTTCAGGTCCCAATATGACATTACCTTTTAGGTCACACACTAGCAGTCGATCCGGTTCTAAGGTCGCACGGGAATCGTCATAACTTTGGATAAGAATGCCATCGTTATGCGGTAAGCGTACGCTAATATGCCCAGAATAATCGATCAGCCCCTCCATGTTCATTATCCGCGTACAAGCAGCAATTTGTTTTCGGAGCGTGCTATAGTCTGACCGTTTATCCTTCATGGTTTCCTCGCAACAACATGAAAAATATGCCAATGCTTCGAAGTCCCGCGTGGTGTTAGAGAATCCTCCTCTTCTTCTTGGAAAAGTTCAGTTACGAGTGCATTTAAATAACCCTCTGTTTCTTCCCGAGTTAAACAAGTTAAATCTGGGTTCGTACTCCAACTATCTCGATCCCCATAGAATTGTCCTGAGAAACGGCCTCCCTCCCGGAGGGAAGACACAATGTTTTTCCATATAGTGGGAAACGCCTCCTTGGGACATAAAGGCAAGGAAAATCCTGCATTTATAAGGTCACACATAGGCAAGTTCATTGTCTCAAAACGAGTATGTTGGGTCTCTAATAAAACGCCGACCGGCAAATCATTTCGAGAGAGCAAACTCCGAAATGCTTCTTTCGATGAGTCAACAGCCAGGACGTTCCATCCCCGACGGAGAATTTCAATAGTGTCACGGCCAGAACCACAGCCTAGATCAACCGCGTTCCTATTTTCACGCACTCCGTCTTCGTCAAAAGCATCAAGCGCCTGAATTAGCGTCTTTCTGGGTGGCCGTTTACCTGTTTTTTTATAATAAGCCGCCCAATCACCGTCACATGTAGACTCAGATAAAATTCTGTCCCCCATCGACTATCATGCCCTGGCCCGTGATATAAGCCGCCTCATCTGAACACAGGAACAACATCGCTTTTGCAAGGTCGTGTATTGTTCCTTGTCTGGGGATCGCCTGCATATCGGTCATCGTCTTGAACATTTCACGGGGCACAGAGGGTCTTTCAACTTCTGTCTGCATAACGCCAGGCCAGAACGTGTTAACTGTAATTCCGTGTGGTCCAACTTCGCGCGCCATTGATCGTGTCATGCCAATCATTGCCGCTTTTGTCGTTATGTAGTGAAGGTAGTTAGGCCGGCCCATCATCATAGTGCCTGAGGATACATTTATTATCCGGCCCCATTTGGCTTCCATCATAGGGTGCACGGCTGCACGTGAGCAGAAGAATGCGCCGTTTACGTTTACATCTACAGCCCGCTTCCATTCGTCCACTGGAAGCTCCCAGAACGGAGCCATGGTAATACGGGAGAACACCGCCGCGTTATTAATTAACACATCCAGGCGCCCATATTCATTGAGTACTTTCGACACCATGTCATTTGCGGATGCTTCGTCAGCAACATCAACTTGAATTGCAAGAGCCTTTCCCTGCTTTTCCTCAATTTCACGTTTGACGGTTTCAGCGTTTCCACTGTCTAAATCCGCAATTACTGGTATTGCTCCTTGGGCCGAAAAATAGTGGGCATAGCCACGACCGATCGCCTGCCCCGCGCCAGTAATTAAAATAACACGATCCTTAAGACTGTCATACGATGCGTTTTTATCGACGTTCATTTGGGCGTAGTCGATATACCCAATTTCTGTGTCAGACATTATTCTTCTCCCATTTTCGATAATAGTTGTGCATGTCATAATTCTCAGTGCAAGCCCCGATCAGGAAACAACGGCGTCGACAGCCGCTAGCAGACCTTCCATGTCTGTATCAACGATGCCATGATCACGCATTATCTGAACGGTCTCAAAAAGATAGTCGTAGCACCTTCCATATTTTCCAGAGCCATTTGCAATATAGCGAGCCTTTTCCGAAAGCGAAATTTCGCCGACATAATTCTGATGTGTTTTAGAAACTACAAACGTCAAAGCAGACACCCGTTCCCCATCTACATCCACGTATACCCAAGTTGGCGTATATGTATCCGTCCACATTTCCCGTTCCCATAATGGAATTAGCTCTTCTTCAGCGGTCTCATGTGGCAGGCTGAAAATCATTCCATCACAATGAGCGCCTGCCTCTTTTTCTAAAGCCAAGCCTAGGCCGGGGTTCTCAGGGGTCCCACGTGCATGTACCGACCAAATGCAAAATTCGCGTCTAAATCCCTTCAGAGTGCCGGGCAACCGTACCGTAAATTCAAAGCAAGGGCTCCACATTAGAGAACCATATGCAAATATTCTTATGCGCGACGCGTCGGGGGCTTTCTCCAGGGTTGCGGTTAACAGCTGCAAGCGTCGCTCCACACTCAGAGGCGTAATACGTTTTCTAGGAGGCGGGTTTATCATGGTCCACTCGTTTTCTATCTACCATAGATACACCGACTATCACTAAGGCGGTACCAGCCCACACCCACCAGGTGGGTGTTTCATTAAAAAAAAGTATCCCGCTCAAGACACCTGTAAGGGTCACCAAATAATTCAGTTGCGAGGCATATGTCGGCCCAGAAAGTCTTATCATTTCAAATAAGGCAAAAAAGGCCAGGCCCGATATGATTGCGTGACCAAAGACCGCAATATCGGGATTATTAAGAGGAAATGACGGTACGTGAAAGGAGCCGGTCAACAGTGTGACAGGAAACATTACTAATGCTCCAAACCACACCATTCCAGTTGTGAGAGACAGGGAATTTCCCGTTGTAGGGCGTAATCGTTCAATTAAAATATTGGCTAGTGAGTACGTAAATGGCGCGCAAAGGCCAAATAGAAGCCATGGGATCATTGAACTATCGGGCAAACTTTCACTGGGTACCATAAAAAAGATCACACCCAAGAATCCTAAACCCAGTCCTAATGCTCTTATTGCTGCAAAAGTTTCTATGCGCATTGTTAAGCCAATGGCATAGGTAAATATAGGGGTAAGACCCAAAACAACAGCCAACGCACCAGCGGGCACGTATTTCACCACAGTGTACCAGACGACGTTTGCACAAACGATACGCAAACCCCCAATAACAATATAATAACGTATATGCGCCAGGGTCATGTTGGGGAGACTGCCGCGGAGCAATCCGATTACCGTTAATATCAGTGCCGCAATAATTGCGACCCAAAACACATAACCAAGAGGATGCACGCCGCCCTGCGTCGCAACCTTGGCAATCGCGACAGCGGCCCCCCAGCCGAGGCCACAGTAAATTAAGAGCAATAAGGGGATCAAACGATTACGGTCCATCTTTACCAACGTTATCGTTTTCAGATGACCTTTCTCTCGCGTAAGCCTGACAACTCCTCGTTGGTTAACCCCAATTTTTCTTGAAGAACCTCATCGGTGTGCTGTCCCAGGAGTGGTGGGGCATGGCGGTAGGTTACTGGTGTCTCACTGAAACGCATCGGGCTTCCAATAAGGTCGACCCCACGGGCACCCCCCATTGGATGGTCCATGTTTTCAACAATACCCCGAGCCTTAACGTGAGCATCGCCAAACACTTCTTGAAGATTGTTTATTGGTCCACAGCCTATTTTTTTATCCTGAAGTCCCGTTAACCATTCTTTCGAGGTTCGCAATTCAAAAATTTTATCTAATTTAGGTAATAACATTTCTCGATTACGGACCCGCGCATCATTGGTCGAAAAATTCTGATCACAAAAAAGGTCCTCGCAACCAGCTAATTCGCAGAAACGCTCAAACTGACTATCATTGCCAATCGCGACAATTATATAACCGTCAGCCGTTTTGAACGGCTGGTATGGCACAATATTAGGGTGTGCATTTCCCAGCCTACCCAGCATATTGCCATGGAGGTAGTTCATTCCGACGTTCGCAAGCATAGCGACGGTGGTGTCCATCATCCCAATATCGATATACTGCCCTTCACCTGTAATCGCCGCATGCCGCAAGGCCGCGTTCACTGATACACTCGCATACATTCCCGCCATGATGTCCGCAATTGGCACTCCAACTTTCTGAGGATCTCCGTCTGGATCTCCCGTAATCGACATCATGCCCGCCATACCCTGAATAAGGAAATCGTACCCCGGACGCGAAGCGTATGGACCCGTTTGACCAAATCCGGTGACAGAACAGTATACTAATTTAGGGTTTTGTATCCTTAACTCATCATAGCCCAGATCATATTTCGCAAGGTTTCCCGTCTTAAAATTCTCAACCAGCGCATCAGCGTCGGCGGCCATCCGCCGAATTATATTCGCGCCCTCGGGCTTTGATATATCGATTGCTACGGAACGTTTGTTGCGGTTAGCACCAAGAAAGTAGGCGCTTTCCGTGGTGTCCAAACCCTTATCGTCTTTAAAGAAAGGCGGCGAAAATTTTCGTGTGTCGTCACCGGCCACCGGACGTTCAATTTTAATTATGTCTGCTCCGAGGTCGCCTAAGATTTGAGTACAAGTTGGCCCGGCTAATACGCGCGTCAAATCTATTACGGTGACACCCGAAAGGGGGCCTTTACTTTCAGACATATCTATCTCCAGGTTCCGAGTGTTATTTAGGCGATTGTGTCAAACTGGGAAAGGTTGGACATACAAAATTTTTCGGAGTTTCCCTATTCCCATCACCAACGCTGAAGTCCTACATTGATAAAGCTCGTTCCCGGTAAACGAAAGAGGACATACGTCGACTTTATACATAATTTTCTCGACAGCATATAAGTCATAGATGATTTCCAACGGGGTCGCAAAACGCGTATAATAATAAGCCGAAATGCAAGTCGTCCGTAATATTCTGCCGGACATGTTTCACGCATATCTCGAGTCCGTCCTCCATTTCATTGTCGGCTACTAGCAATTGTATTCTTCAATCAACCCAAAACAATTAAAAACATAAAATGATCGAATTCCTATCAATTACTCCAGAAATCGATGGCTGGATGTTTATTGGATTTACGATACTTAGTTCGATTACGGCAGCTTTTGGCGTTATTGCTGGTCTTGGGGGTGGCGTATTGATGATTGGCGTAATGGCAATGGTTTTTCCACCAGTCGCACTCATTCCCGTACACGGAGTGATTCAAGCCGGAACCAATCTGACGAGGGTCATTATCATGCGCAGGCGGATCCTGAAACAAATGATCTTACCGTTTGCTTTGGGTTCGATCCTTGGCGCAACAGTCGGGGGAAATATCGTCGTTGTACTACCCGTCTCTGTAATGCAAGGCGTGCTTGGTGTGTTTTTATTGTATATTTGCTGGGTGCCTCAAATGACTGTTGGGACGCCGAATAAAATGCGTTTTTTCACGTTGGGCAGCATTGGGGCATTAATTTCCATGTTTGTTGGTGCCACCGGCACCCTCTTGGCTCCCTGGGTCCGAGGTGTCAGCGAAGATCGCCGCGAATTTGTCGCGACGCATGCCGCAATAATGTTATTTCTCCATGGCTTAAAAGTAGTCGTTTTTGCTTTTTTGGGTTTTAGTTTTTTCGATTATCTACCGCTTATGGCTTGCATGGTTGCAATGAGTTTCTTTGGAAATTGGGTGGGGGTCAGTTTACTTAATCGAATGCGTGAAGAGGTTTTTCGTCGGGTTTTTCAGATTGCGCTAACCGTCTTGTCAATTCGTCTCATTTGGAGTGCGGCCGCCAAAGAAGGGTACCTTTAGTGGAGAATTTTTTCGGCATTCCCAACGTAAACCTTTTACTTTTAGCAACCCTCACGCTGGCAGCAGCTTTCACAACATTTTTAGGCACCGTAACTGGGACCGCTGGTGGTCTTTTATTGCTCGCAATAATGACCTTCTTTTTTCCAATCGCAATCCTAATACCAATACATACCGTCGTGCAGCTAGGTGCCAGCATTAGCAGAACCCTAATGATGTGGCCCCACGTCAAAAAGTCACTCATTGCTCCGTTCGCGATCGGCGCTTGCGTGGGAGCATATGCTGGCGCGCAGATTTTTGTAACGCTACCTTCGGCAATTTTGCAAGGTATTTTGGCTGTTTTCATCCTAGTCGTTATGTGGACGCCACAGCTCGGGATGGGGGGGCCAGAGAGATTGCGGTTTGGTTTCCTCGGCTTCGCGTCTACATTCCTTGGCATTTTTGTCAGTGCGACGGGAACGTTTTTATCGCCTTTTGTCGCGTTTGCCTGCAAAAACCGGCACGTCCACGTCTCCACGATGGCAACGCTCATGGGTATAACCCATGTCGCCAAGCTCATCGCCTTTGGTCTCATTGGCCTTGGTATCGGTGCCTACTTACCCCTTATAGGGTTTATGATTTTTGGCGCTGTGATTGGAAATTGGATTGGCCAACGTACGTTAAGTCGTATGCCCGAGCGGTTATTTCGGAGGCTATTTCAGGTCCTGCTAACGCTGCTCGCGATACGACTTCTTTTTAGTGCTATAATGGACCAATACTGGATTAATTTATGGTAATAACTCAACGTTTGCGCTGGAAGAAACTTCGGTTAAACTTTTGGTATGACGCTTCCTAACGGCATTTATCCGAGCACTTGCTGGGAATGCAGCACCCGGTGTGGTTCTCTCGTGACAATAAAAGATGGCGACGTTACCAAAATTGGCCCAAATAGGGACCATCCAGGATCAAAAGGCGCATTTTGTGTAAAAGGAATCCGAGGACTAGCGGAATTAACCTACGGCGAAAACCGGATACGACAGCCTTTGATACGGGCTGGAAAACGGGGGGCTGGAACATGGGACCAGGTTTCCTGGGATCACGCGCTAAACGAAATTGCTGACCGACTACTAGCTGTGCGGCGCGAACATGGACCACTTTCGTTAGTTGGAGCTGTTTCCAGTGCCTTTTTTAGTCGAGGTGCAATGGTTGCGCTTCTCATGCGCGCTCTCGGTTCGCCCAATTGGATGATGAACCAAGATTTGTGCGGCGGCTGTCGCGCACTCTCCGATAAAGTAACCGGCTTAAGTATCGTCGGTGGTGAGGATATAGAAAATACTAATTGCGCACTCGTAGTAGGTCGCAACCCCTCTGCGGCGGACCCCGTACAATGGATGGAGTTAAAGAACGCTAAGAAACGCGGTGCAAAGATAATCGTGATCGACCCTGCGGAAACACCTGCAGCAAAGATCGCTGATATCTGGTTACGGCCTCGTACAGGTACTGACGCCGCACTGGCATTGGCATTTTTGCACGTGATAATAGAAGAACGTCTCCACAACACAGAATTTATTAACACGTGGACGACGGGCTTCGATAGGTTAGCATCCCGTGCAAGCAAGTACCCGCCTGAACGTGCGTCCCAAATTACGGGTGTCCCTGTCGATAAGATCATAAATGCGGCGCGCGCGTACGCAGATGGACCGTCATGTTTCGTTTCTGGTCATGGGATCGATGCATTTTCAAACGGAGTGCAGACATTTCGTGGCTTTCATTGCTTGGT
>CAZOHS010000058.1:0-14240 GCA_964579285.1 uncultured Rhodospirillaceae bacterium
TACACAGAGACGTATTCTTCCGCATAAGCATCTGCACCTAGGGTTACAAAGTTGTGCGCGACCAATAGTGACAATTGGCGAAATTCTTCACGGGTAGCAGGTTCCGCGCCATATCCACAACCACAAACGGTCAGCGAAAGGGCGCGGTGAGGATATGCGATTCCAAAATGGAGGGTTGCAAAACCACCCATCGAAAGACCGACGATGTGTGCTTGGTTAATATTCAAATGATCTAGTATTGCAAGTGCATCATCTCTTGCCAGACTTTGTGAATAATGTTTTAGGTCCGTGGGAACATCAGAGCGGGGATATCCCCGTGCAGAGTATACAATACAACGCCGTCTTCTACTGAAGTGCGAAACTTGGGGTCCCCAAGCCCGCCAATCACCAGCGAATTCATGTATAAAAAGGATTGGGGTCCCGTTTCCGGCCTCTTCAAAATATAACTGTACTCCGTCTGAACTAATGGCATGAGGCATATTTTTTCTCCATAAGGTCTTTCGCCTACGATGTATAAACTAGTGAAGATGCTATAAGCGGTTTGATTTGATCAGTCTTGCGTTTGGCCTAATATTTTCTATGTTTAAAAATCTCACCGTTATTGGTGACTATCAAATATAAATGAAATATCGGAGAGGAATACAGGTTGTGCTCAGACTTCTTCGATTATCTCCCCATGATGAGGTGTCTCTATTGATCATATTCAATATTTTGAGAGCTGTGTTTAAATAATGGCGGTCGGAAAGTGCACTTTTATTCTTGGCGGGGCCTCTTCCGGTAAAAGTGCCTATGCCGAAGGTCTCTCCGTAGATTACGCGGGGCGTCTTTTCTACGTGGCTACCGCACACGCATCTGATCCCGAAATGTCTGAAAAGATATCGCGCCATCGTGCGCGCAGGAGTTCTACGTGGACTACAATTGAAGAGCCCATATCTATCGTTGAACCAATCGCTAAGGTAGATGCACCCAATGTTTTGATTTTGGTTGATTGTCTTACCTTGTGGCTGAGTAACGTTATGTTAGCAAATTTGAATGTTATTCGAGAGACGGAAAAACTTGTTGAAAAAATTATGAGCACCGAGGCGTACTTGATTTTCGTCTCTAATGAAGTTGGTTCGGGAATTGTGCCAGACAATGTACTGGCTCGGGAATTTCGCCACGCGCAGGGTGTGTTGAACCAAGCGGTTGCTGCGGAAGCCGACGAGGTCTTTCTTATTACGGCCGGGCTCCCCATAAACCTCAAAGGATAGATGGCTTGAGCGGAGTTCATCACGGTGGCGACCTGTCATTTGCAAATGCAAAGTTTGGTATCCCCGCAGGCGGTTGGATCGATTTAAGTACGGGTATTAACCCATGGCCTTGGGTGCCTCCCAATGACACCCGGGAGCTAATGTATCGGCTTCCAGACCGCGAAATGATAAGGTATTTATGTACAGCAGCTGCGGATTTTTATGGGGTGGGCGAAACAGCGGATGTAGTTCCATCTAGCGGTTCGCAAGCTTTAATCCAGTGGCTTCCGCGTTTAGTACACCCCGGTAGAGTTTTAGTTGTTTCCCCGACATATGGGGAACACGCGGCTGCGTGGCGTAGCGCGGGACATCACGTGGAGGAATCGCATGTTATAGGGAATTTTACTGATTATAATGTTGTTGTTTTAACTTCCCCAAACAATCCCGATGGTCGAATATTTCCCCAGTCAACTTTTGATGAGCTCTCAGAGAGCCTTTTTGGTAGAGGTGGTTTTCTAGTTGTTGACGAAGCCTTCGCTGATTTAGATCCTACACCGAGCGCGGTCAGCTCCATTTCCAAAGGAATAGTAGCTCTAAGATCATTAGGTAAATTTTTTGGCCTGCCAGGGCTCCGGCTTGGCTTTGCACTGACAGATTCACTAAACGCAAGAAAGATTGAAAATGTTCTTGGTCCCTGGGCTGTTTCCACCGTTGCGGCCCACATTGGTTCTAATGCTCTGCGGGACTTAGTCTGGCAGGCAGAAATGCGAAAAAGACTGGCGATCGCTTCAAAAAGAATGGATATAATATTAACGGGAGCCGGGTTTGAAATCGTTGGCGGTACAAATTTGTTTCGACTCGCGCGGTCTTCGGATGCCCCATTTATATACGAACGATTGGGGCGACGAGGCATTTACGTCAGATTCTTCCTGGAGAATCCGGAATGGCTGCGTTTTGGAATTCCAGGTAAGGAAGAGCATTGGAAAAGGCTTGAGGAGGCGCTTAAATTTTGACCGAAGTCGAAACTGAATGGTGGCTCGTAAGACACGCACCCACAATAAACCCCGAGAACGTTGTCTATGGCAGCCTTGACTTGGATATCGCTATGCCCTCTGTAAAGCGTTTCGATGCACTTTCGAAAATGCTCCCATCGGACCCCATATGGATAATTTCACATCTGTCGCGAACACGAAAAACTCTTGATGGTATTTTGGCAGCTCGTGGTATTTCAAATGCCGAGATAGTGATAGAGGAAAACTTCGCGGAACAGAATTTTGGTGATTGGGAAGGGCGACCGAGTGGAGAGGTGTGGGCTGACATAAATAAGTTAGGTGTGCGTTGGCCTGCGGATATACAACCACCCGGAGGGGAAAAATTCTCGGCAGTAGCGACCCGCGTCCGTGAGGCTGCAATTTCACTGTCAGAACAATATTCTGGGCGGAAAATTGTTGCGGTAATCCATGCAGGCAGTATCCGTGGTTTTTTATCGACCGCGATGGGTGACAGCCCGTTGGCGGCACTCTCTTATTCCGTAGAAAATCTCTCTGTCACGCAATGCGACTATTTTTCTTTAGATCGTTGGCGTATACGGTTCGTCAACCGCTTGGTTGAATAGCGCCAGCAATTAGTGCGAGAACAAGTAATTCGGTGACTTGTTGAACCGCGCCCAGTGTATCGCCCGTGTAGCCACCAACTCCTCGGCTAATATACCAACTGCAAATAGCAGTTCCTAACGCTGCAGCAACTAAAGCTGCGAACCAACCCCCGGGCGCAGCGATCAAATGTATAAACACGCCTATTAGAATGGCAGAAAACCAAATGATTGGATCGGGTTTGCCGGCGTCAACTGCTAATCCTGTGGTTTTGGCCGGGATGTAAAACGCCATGATAACCGGAATAACAGCGCGACTCAGAGCAGAAGAGGCCACGAGTGCTCCCAATACCAGTAACGGCTCTAAAATTGTTCCAATAGAAAACGCTCGCCCACAAACGGAAATTATTAATGCAATTGCGCCGTAGGTGCCAATTCGACTGTCCGACATGATAGTGAGGCGCTTATCTTTATTTACCCCACCCCATAGACCGTCCGCAAAATCCGCAAGCCCATCCTCATGTAGTCCACCAGTCATAAGAATGATAGACGTTACTGCGAAGATCCCCGCAACATAAACCGGTAGACCTAAGGTCTCGCATGCCGCATAGATAATCCCACCCAAAGTACCAATTAATACGCCAACAATTGGGAATGACCACATGCATGCTGCTAACTTTCTATCGGCTGCGGCGGGCCAGTCTGGAGCCGGTAGGCGCGTCAGAAAGACCACACTAGTGTATATATCTTTCAAAGGGTTTAGCCTTTCAGCGGTTTTATTCGATGCTGTCATCGCGTTCCTGAAGTGTTATCTGTCCATACAGTTAAGCCGGAGTTGATCTTGACCCATGAAGCTATAATAAGGCAATTCGAAAATTTACCCGGTCCCGATGTTGAAGCTGGTGCCGCAGTAGAAGCACATGAAAAAAACCTTACCAAACCGGCCGGTGCACTTGGAAAACTTGAAGAGCTATGTGTTTGGTGTGCAACCTGGCAAGCTCGATACCCTCCGTCTCTTGATAATACCACAATTTTGATTTTTGCTGGTAATCATGGTGTTGCTAAACACGGGGTTTCCGCATTTCCCTCCGCGGTGACTGCGCAAATGGTAAGGAACTTCAAGACAGGAGGGGCGGCAATAAACCAGCTTGCTGCCGTTCAAGATGCTAAGATTGAGGTGGTAGAACTAGACCTTGAAGAACCGACAGCTGATTTTACTATTGAACCGGCCATGTCCGAACCTGATTTTTTGAAAGCCTTTACCCAGGGTTTCGATTCGGTGGAGCCTTCGTGGAACCTCCTAATTGTGGGGGAGATGGGGATAGGTAATACAACGTCAGCGGCAGCATTATCCTCCGCATTATTTGGGGGAGACCCCGCTGATTGGACGGGCCCCGGCACTGGTTTGAATTCGAGAGATATTGCACGTAAAGCCATGATTATTAGAGCTGGTTTAGAACGCCATGCGACTAGTATTGTAGATCCATTGTCCGCCCTCCAGTGTCTAGGTGGGCGCGAATTAGCGGCAGTTGCTGGAGCTATACTTGCGGCGCGGCGCCGTCGTATCCCCGTTTTTCTGGATGGCTTTGTTACGACAGCGGCGGCAGCCGTCTTGGAGAAGGTATCTCCGGGGGCGTTAGATCATTGTGTGTTAGGCCATGTATCATTCGAACCCGGTCATAAAAAGTTATTAACAGCCCTCAACAAAACTCCATTACTGGACCTTGGGATGCGCCTCGGTGAGGCGTCGGGCGCGGCAGTAGCACTCGGTATTTTAAGGTGTGCAATTGCTGCACATACAGGCATGGCAACGTTCGAAGAAGCGGCTATAAGCCGCAAGGTCTAATTTGTCGGTATTATTGTTTTGGTTCAAATTTTGACCAAAATGTCCCTGATAGCCATCCCAGCGCACACCAGAAAATTGCCGCCGTACAAAGCGACGCGGAAACAAAATGTGCGGCGATCTCGGCGGGTAAGGTAGTCCCCAGTTTCGGCGGTTGAGGGGCTCCTATAATATGCGGTAACGCAATTAAAAGAATTCCTAATGCAAGCCAGACGGGTCCTGACCGATAGACCATTCCCCAAAGCCCTATCGCTGTTGCGGCCACACACAAGAACCACCAGCCTTGTCGCATACCTAACTCTGCGCTGAGCGTACCCGGCAGTTCCGGAGGCAGGCCAAGTGCCGGCGCCAGACTAACGATACCAAAGCCCGATAAACCCCAAAGTACCCCATGCCGTCCATCCACTCGCTTTCCGCTTATGGCGTAACAAGCGGTTAGAATCAATGCAAACCCAAAGCCCATGAGGATATTGGCAAGCAGTGTAGTTAGAGAACGTTCAAGGTTCACCGTCGGTGAAGAAGTTTTCCCATCATGCGCTAGCACCGGGCTAACGAGATTTATATGGCGATCCAAAAATCCTTGGTGATGATTGTCTTTATCACCCCCGGTCTCATATTGTTCCGCAAGTAAAATAATCGGTGTCGTGGTATATGTTTGCACGAGGGAAACAACCGCGCCTCCGATAACGCCGGTTAACAGCGCCGCAAAGAAAATTCGGCGAAACATCAAGTTTTATTTAATCAATGGCAGGGAAAAGCAAAAGAATGTCTACTGTCATGGGCCGCGTTGTGGATAATATCTGAGTGAGCAAAGCCCGTTCCCAGTATAATAAATACCCCAAGCAGAAGCGCCGCCACCGCTGGCCCCAAGACCCTCGATTTAGTATCAAGCATCTCAACGTTTTGGATTTTTTGCTGTCTCATATCCATATCTCCCATACACCTAATTTATGCCTGGGAAGGCGAACTGTTACAAGTCCCTGGTGCGCAATCAGTGTATAAAATTACATGTAACAGTACTAAATTAGAAGGGGAACAGAAAACTGACTTAACCTGCATCCTAATCTGGTATTAGACCACATATTAGCATCAGCGTTACCCGAACACTGCCATCAGCCATTTTTTTATTACGCGGCTTGCTGAGACAATGGTCGTTAAGTAGTGTGGTAACGTCGATGGAACCGGGAACGGGTATGGATTGAAAAGTTCAGCCCCGGCTGTCCCCGC
Source organism: uncultured Rhodospirillaceae bacterium (assembly GCA_964579285.1). GTDB lineage: Bacteria > Pseudomonadota > Alphaproteobacteria > MPNO01 > UBA830 > JAYZQT01. The sequence continues at coordinate 5,891 of CAZOHS010000058.1, forward strand.
AACTGTTTACGGTGAGTGTATTCCTAAAGGCCACAGCACTTTTCTGGAAGGCGGGGATAACGCAAAGACCCGTTAGCCAGGAGACCGGACGTTGGCTGTATCGTCAGGGCGCGAACCGGGGTGTGTTCCGTTGTGATAACGGCGATGCGTTGACATGTATTTGGCTTAGGAGGCTCAACATTGATGACTGTCGCTAAAAAAATACCCGCTACCGTTGTGACAGGTTTTTTGGGGGCGGGTAAAACAACAATGATACGAAACCTTATAAAACTTTCTCATGGTAAGAAATTGGCACTTGTCGTCAATGAGTTTGGTGATCTGGCTGTAGACGGCGAATTACTTAAAGGTTGCGGAAATCCGGACTGTACCGACGAAGATATATATGAACTTGCGAATGGATGTATTTGTTGCACTGTGGCAGATGACTTTTTACCTACCATTGAGAAAATACTTGACCATCATGAACCCCCCGATCATATCGTCATCGAAACTTCGGGGTTAGCACTTCCTAAACCCCTGGTTCAAGCTTTTGGTTGGCCTGAAGTGCGCACTAGAGTGACCGTAGACGGGGTCGTAGCGGTACTTGATGGACCGGCTGTCGCTGATGGTAGGTTTGCCCATGAACCGCATCGTGTAGATGAGCAACGGGCTGCTGACGAAGAACTAGATCATGATAGTCCTCTCCACGAATTGTATGAAGATCAATTGGCATGTGCAGACTTGGTATTGCTCAATAAGATTGATTTAATGGAAAGTCGATTGGCGGATAAGGTTGCAACAAACGTTCGCAGTAAGCTGAGAAATGGTGTTCGCCTAATCAAAGTTGCCAATGGTGCCGTCGACGCTGAGGTTTTACTGGGAATTGCCGCGGCGGCGGAAGATGATTTGGCAGCGCGCCCTTCCCATCACGACTTGGACGGGGAACACGACCATGATGATTTTGAGAGTTTTGAGGTGGCATTTGGTTCCATATCAGCTCCAGAAGATTTAATTTCTAAAATTCGCCTAGCAGTTTCCGAACATGATATTCTGAGAATAAAGGGGTTTGCTCACGTTGTAGGAAAAGACGTCCGTCTTACGGTCCAGGGCGTTGGTAAAAGCATCCAAGAATATTATGACCGGCCGTGGATAGAGAACGAGGAACGTGGCACCAAACTCGTAATAATTGGACTGACCGGTCTTGATCGTACGAAAATTGCCAAGATAATTAAATCTAGCGCGAGTTTCTAAAATGCATCTACTTGCGGCCACCCCGGGCATTGTTTCCGATGGGTCGGAGGCTGTGGATCTAGGGCAAACGCCTGCCGATATAGTGGTTCTTTCTTCCGCAGATACAGAACTTGCCGCATTGTCGGCCGCCCAGGCGGGAATGCCACCAGAGGCCCCGTCGTTGAGGCTCGCCAACATCTTACAATTACGCCACCACTTGTCGGTTGATCTTTATTGCGAAAACGTAATCAAGCATGCAAAAGTGGTTGTAATACGACTTTTGGGCGGCGCTACCTACTGGCCTTACGGCCTCGAACGAATAAGTGAAATTTGTAACCAGCGTGGCATCAAGTTTGCCGCACTTCCCGGAGACGATCAACCAGACCTTGAATTAGCCCGCTGCGGCACGTTACGAACCGAACACGAACATCGGTTATGGCAATATTTGGTTCAGGGAGGAACAGAAAATTCGAATAATTTTGTCCGCTATGCGGGCTCCTTGGCCGGCGTTGAAATGGAATGGGGCGAGCCTGTCCCATTACTTAATGCTGGTTTGTATTGGCCGGGTGTCTTAAGGGGTGATCTGGGAGACGTTTGTAGTCATTGGACGGAAGGCAATCCTGTTGCGGGTATAACGTTCTACCGCGCCCTCATTCAGGCTGGAAACACTGAACCCATCGACGCCTGTGTAAAAGCGCTATTGGATAGGTCAATTAACCCCCTGCCAATATACGTTCAAAGCCTAAAAGATCCGGTTTCGGGGGGAGTGATCTCCGCTAATTTTGAGAAGATGGCGCCCGATATAATCATAAACGCTACAGGCTTTGCTGTTTCTAAGCCGGGTGCAGAACGAACCACAAGCCCTTTTGACACAGCGTCGTGTCCTGTTTTGCAAATAGTGTTCGCCGCTTCAACCAAAGAACACTGGACGACTAATGTAAGTGGGCTAATTGCGCGGGATATAGCTATGAATGTCGCTTTGCCTGAGGTCGATGGTCGTGTTCTTTCACGTGCGGTCGCCTTTAAGTCGGAAGCGGCCTTCGATAGTGCTACTGAGACCTCGGTGGTCAAACATATGCCTGCGGAGGATCGAGTAAAGTTTGTCGTAGATCTCGCGGCTGGCTGGGTAAAGTTACGTCGAAAGTCTGTTTCGGATCGCAGGATAGCCCTAATTTTGGCTAACTATCCGAACCGAGATGGGCGTATCGGAAATGGGGTGGGTCTGGATACACCGGCCGGGACAATCAATCTTTTGAGAGCAATGATAACGGCGGGTTATGATGTTGTTGATCAACCAAAAACAGGCAAGGAACTGATCGACAGGCTTTTAGCTGGTCCAACGAATGCTGCTCAGTCAACTCGAGAGATTAAAGAAAAAATAGCAATTACCGATTATAAAACCTTTTTCTCAAGGTTGCCCCACCCGGTTTGTGACGCGGTTACCAAACGTTGGGGAGACCCCGAAAATGATCCGTTTTTCATTTCCACCGACATAGAACCAGGATTTATATCGATACCGGCGTTTCGTTGTGGAAAGATTATTGTCGGACTTCAGCCGGCGCGTGGGTATAATATAAATCCGGATGAGACCTATCACGACCCTGATTTAGTTCCGCCACACGGCTATTTCGCCTTTTACGCGTGGCTCCGGCTGCGTGCCGAGGTTGATGCCGTAATTCATATGGGCAAACACGGAAATTTAGAGTGGCTTCCCGGCAAGTCACTTTCGCTTTCTAAGAGTTGTTATCCGGAAGCGGTTTTGGGTCCCGTCCCCAATATTTATCCGTTCATTGTCAATGACCCCGGTGAAGGTACTCAAGCGAAGCGGCGGACGTCTGCGGTGATCATCGACCACTTAACGCCACCTTTAGCGCGAGCCGAAATTTATGGTCCACTTGCAGACCTTGAGCGGTTAGTGGATGAATATTATGAGGCATCCGGCATTGACCCGCGGAGGTTAGAACCACTTCGCGATCAGATTATCGAACTTACACGATCGTCCGGTCTTGACCTTGATTGTGGTATTGAAGTCAGCGATCCAGCGGAACAAGCTCTGTCAAAGCTCGATAACTATCTTTGCGAATTAAAAGAAATGCAAATTCGTGATGGGCTTCATATTTTCGGCAAAAGCCCCACGGGGGAACTACTAGATAAGTTATTAGTCGCACTTGTCCGATTACCAAGGTCTGACGGAAAAGGCAAAAACGCATCGCTCATGCGGGCATTGGCCTCGGATTTAGATTTGGGTCCGTTTGATCCTCTTGATTGTGTTTTGGGGGACAGTTGGACCGGTTCTAAGCCAGTCGCACTAGCGAATAAAAGTCCATGGCGTACCAATGGTGACACTGTGGAACGGCTAGAAGCTTTAGCCCTTGCATTGGTGGGGGGTAGGCCAGCAGAAACAAGCTGGAGGTGCACAGGAGCGGTTCTAGATCAGCTTTTTTGTTATATTAGGCCATCTGTTGCCGCGTGCGGGGCGGCAGAAATTCATGGTGTTATTTCCGCGTTAAATGGTCAGTTTGTTGATCCGGGACCATCCGGCGCACCAACCCGCGGACGTCCAGAAGTGCTTCCCACGGGCCGTAATTTTTACTCTGTTGATACACGTACGATCCCAACACCAACCGCCTGGTTGCTTGGATGGAAGTCAGCAGCAATTTTGATAGAAAGGCATCTTCAAGAGCACGGGGAGTGGCCCGCGCGCCTGGCGTTATCCGCTTGGGGCACATCTAATATGCGAACCGGCGGTGATGACATTGCTCAAGCTTTGGCATTAATGGGTGTGCAACCCAACTGGGACAAAGGATCGGGCCGCGTAACTGGGTTTGAAGTAATGCCCCTCGATGTTCTTGATCGACCACGGGTTGACGTAACACTTCGTTTGTCTGGATTTTTTCGAGACGCCTTTCCCCAACAAATTGATTTGTTTGATAGTGCGGTACGTGCTGTATCACAATTAGAGGAACCTCCGGAAAAAAACCCTTTGTCTTATCGCGTAAAAACAGAAACGGCTCGACTGGTAGCCGAAGGACTGAAACAAGAAGATGCCAACCGTCGTGCCTCCTATCGGATTTTTGGTTCTAAACCAGGTGCATATGGGGCAGGGCTACAAGCGCTCATTGACGAGCGGGGGTGGAATACCGATGCGGATCTGGCACGCGCATATATTGCTTGGGGTGGTTATGCCTATGGTAGTGGGGTTCATGGCGTGGCCGAACACCGTTTGTTTGAAGATAGGTTGGGATCAATTCAAGCTGTGGTGCAAAATCAAGATAATAGGGAACATGATTTGCTGGATTCGGACGATTACTACCAATTTGAGGGAGGGATAACGGCCGCCGTACGGCATTTATCAGGGGATCAACCCACAGTTTGGCACAACGATCATTCCCGGCCGGAAACGCCAAAGATACGCAGTTTGGACGAAGAAATTTCTCGTGTCATGAGAGCACGCGTCGTCAATCCGAAGTGGATCAGCGGCGTAATGCGACATGGTTATAAAGGTGCATTCGAAATGGCCGCAACTGTTGATTATTTATTTGCCTTTGCCGTTACGGCACACTGTGTAAAAGATCACCACTTTGACTTGGTATATGATGCCTATATTTGTGATGAAGAGGTTTATGGTTTTCTTGAAGAAAATAATCGGGAAGCGCTTAAAGAAATTGCGGGCCGTTTAATGGAAGCTCAGGATCGTGGTTTCTGGAAACCGCGATCTAACACTGCATATCGTCATCTTGTGAAAATGAAGGAAATAGCGTGATGACTGAAAAAAACTTCAATCAGGAAGAAATAAAACGAGCTAACGCGAAATCTAAAAAACGCAAAGAGGCCCGGGATCGCATGTTAGCGAACAAAACAGTCGAAAAAGGATTGTTAATTGTGCACACAGGTAAAGGGAAAGGAAAATCGACCGCCGCTTTCGGCGTTGCCGTTCGAGCGGTCGGTAACGGAATGCGTGTGGGTGTGGTACAATACGTTAAGGGTAAGTGGGAAACTGGAGAACGCGCCGTACTCGAAAAATTCCCAGACCAAGTTACAATTCGTACAATGGGTGAGGGGTTTACATGGGAAACCCAGGACAAAGAAAGAGATATTGCAGCTGCCGAAAAGGCATGGGAATTGTCAAAAGAGATGATCGCGGACCGTGCGTTCGATCTGATCGTGTTAGATGAACTCAATATTGTTCTAAGATATAATTATCTTGATATTGGCGAAGTACTTGAGACCTTTGCTTCTAAACCCAAAATGCTTCACGTAATAGTTACGGGCAGAAATGCCAAACCTGAATTGATTGAAGTGGCTGACCTTGTCACAGAGATGAGCCAAATTAAACATCCCTTTCGCGAACAGAATGTTCGAGCTCAAAAGGGGATAGAATTCTAATTAGTGTCTCTACGGAAGGGTCATTTGTGATATCTGCTCTTATGCTACAAGGCACCGGCTCCGATGTTGGAAAGTCTGTGCTCTGTGCTGGTTTGTGTCGGGCTCTTAAAAATCGTGGTGTAAATGTGCATCCCTTTAAACCACAAAATATGTCAAACAACGCTGCAGTAACGGTTGATGGTGGAGAGATTGGACGGGCCCAGGCACTGCAAGCGCGCGCGTGCCGCTTGCCCTTGCATACAGATATGAACCCAGTACTTCTTAAGCCCCAATCCGAGACGGGCGCGCAGGTGATTGTAGAGGGAAAGGTCGCCGGGAGCGCAACAGCAGAGGAATACCAGGCCATGAAGCCGGGCCTTTTAAATTCCGTGTTGGAGAGTTTTGAGAGAGTATCTGTGAAATCGGAGATTGTTGTTATTGAAGGGGCCGGCTCTGCTGCCGAAGTGAATTTACGTAAGAATGATATCGCCAATATGGGTTTTGCCGAGGCGGCCCGAGTTCCTGTGGTGTTAGTGGGAGACATTGATCGTGGGGGCGTTATCGCTCAGCTGGTGGGCACATGGGTATTGCTAACTGAAGCAGAAAGAGCATTAACGCGCGGATTTATTGTGAACAAATTTCGCGGCGAAGCTTCACTGTTTGATTCTGGACGTGCAGTCATAAAAGAGGAGACAGGTATATTCGATTATGGCCTTGTTCCTTGGTTTGACGGAGCAGCTTCTTTGCCCCGCGAAGACGCCTTCCAGATCAATACAGATGCTCCAGACTATGAAAAGATAAAGATTGTCGTACCTACACTATCACGAATAGCGAACTTCGATGATTTCGATCCTTTGAGAGCGGAACCGGATGTATCAGTGGTAATGGTTAAAGCCGGCTCGGCCCTCCCGGGTGACGCCGATTTAATTGTCGTACCGGGGTCTAAAGCTACGATTGCTGACATACGGTTTTTGAAGGATCAAGGTTGGGACATAGATATTGCAGCCCACGTCCGACGGGGCGGTAAGGTTATGGGTATTTGTGGCGGCTATCAAATGTTGGGCCGAAAGGTGTCAGATCCTGAAGGTATTGAAGGGCCACCCGGAGAGGAACAAGGCCTTGGTTTGCTAGACGTAGAGACAGTGCTCAGCCCGGAAAAAAGATTAGCACAAATCACTGGTCGTGATCTTCTTACCAATACCAATATAACAGGATTTGAAATGCATATGGGGGTAACTTCAGGCTATGATACGCAAAGGCCAATGCTCGAGCTAAATTCTGGTGTCCACGGTGCAACCTCTGTTAATGGGATGGTTTCCGGAGCGTATGTTCATGGGTTGTTTGCATCCGATAATTTTAGGCTGTCATTTCTTCGGTCCCTAAGTCCCGAAGTGCGGAGCGGTATCCAATATGAAGCGCGTATTGATGCTGAGTTAGATAGGCTGGCAACCCATTTAGAAACCAATATTGACATTGATGCTATGCTAGCTGGATGAAAAACCTTAGTTAGACAAAGGCCATCAGAAGAAAAAGAAAAACAGCTAGCCCCCCACTCGCCTTACGATACAAGCTAAGGGCTCGATATATATCATCCGATGTTGCTTCTTTCCTTCCTCCATGATTCATCCACGCATCTTCCACCTCACTCTCCTGATAGTGACGTGGTCCAGCGAGTGCTAGTCCAAGGGCGCCGCCCATTGCCGCCTCGGGCCACCCTGCGTTTACCGATCGATGTTTTTCGGCATCGCGCACTGCGGCTGTCCATGCCTCTCCACCTCGGGTCCCGATCCCAATCGTTGCCGATATTACAATTAAAAGCCCCGCCACCCTCGCGGGGACTGCATTTACCGCATCATCAAGTCGAGCGGTGAACTTTCCAAAATACTCGTACTTTCTGTCACGATGACCGATCATACTGTCCATTGTGTTTATTGCTTTGTACGCAAACAATCCGGGAAGGCCGAGGACTGCAAACCAAAGTAATGGCGCAACTACGGCATCCGAAAAGTTTTCGGCGGTTGATTCAATCGCGGCACGAGCAACACCATGCTCGTCAAGCGTTTTGGGGTCACGACCGACAATGTGTCCAACGGCGGCTTGACCGCGGTCTAAAGAGAATTCGATTTCATTTGCTACACGCTTCACGTGGTTGAATAAGCTGCGATAGGCAATGAAAACACTGGCTATTAATGCTCCCAAAAACCAACCGTAATTAATATGGGAAAGACAGAACTGAATAGCGTAACCAATAATCCCCGCCAGAGTTACTAAACTAAGTGTGACACCAGCGCCGCGCCAAAAGCGGACTTTGTTTGATCGAGAATCCCGGTTTAATTTTTGATCAAAAAATGAAATTGCATTGCCAAAAAGTACAACTGGGTGTGGAATGCGGCTATAAAGTTTTGGTGGATCACCTATAGCGACGTCAAGGGCAAAGGCCAGAATAGCCACAAGCAAGGGGTGGACGACGTCGGTGTGAGAGGAGTACCACTGAAAGAGCATAGAATAACAATCGCGCGTCACGAGCCTTGAATCAATCTTGACGTGACAAGGGGAGACAATTGACCACAGGAATAATGATTTGCGGGCATGGAAGCCGAAATGCCGATGCAGTAGAAGAATTTAAGAATTTAGCCCAACTTCTGCAGGAAAAAATGCATGATATCCCCGTGGAATACGGCTTTCTCGAATTCGCCACGCCGGTTATTGGTGACGGGTTGTCTAGATTGGCAGAACGCGGCGTGACCGATGTGTTAGCTGTACCCGGTATGTTATT
>CAZOHS010000059.1:0-14019 GCA_964579285.1 uncultured Rhodospirillaceae bacterium
CAAGGACTTAACGTGACAGACAAAGAAAGCCGCCCCCAGCCTCCGAATGCATCCCCCCCTGGTACTCTATGCGCGGAACACTGTCCTAGGCCGCCCGCTCACTGACCATGGGGCTCTTTGTGAAAGCTCTAATTGATCCACCATCAGGACCTAATCCAAGTGGGTCCCAAGGGGACCCAGATCCCAATTATGTCATTTAACCTTGCATATTTGTAACCCATTTGTAACCCACAACAAATAAATGGCTCAGCCGTTTCCAGCTAAGCCATTGATTTAATTGGGGGGCGATGACGGGCTCGAACCGTCGACCCGCTGATTAAGAGTCAGCTGCTCTACCAACTGAGCTAATCGCCCACAAACGAGGGAGCCACATACCAGAGTGCATCAAAACTGTCGACACCTTAAATTGTTTAACTCTCGTTCCCTGAGCGGGACAAAATAATATCTCGATGAATATGCACGTTGATTAAAAACCCTACGCCGATCAAGACAGAAAGCATTGCGTTGCCACCGTATGAGATTAACGGCAAAGGGACACCAACGACGGGGACAATTCCCATGACCATAGCAATATTTATAAACACGTAGAGAAACAACATCGATGTGATTCCCATTGCCAGAAGGCGGCCAAAGTGGCTCCGACTATTAAGACTTATAAAAACGCCATAAACCATCATAACAATATATAGGCCCAAAAGAATTAACCCTCCCAATAAACCAAATTCTTCAGCCACCATCGTGAAGATGAAATCTGTTTGTTTTTCAGGTAGAAAATTCAAATGGCTCTGGGAACCCAGCATAAACCCCTTCCCGGTCAAGCCACCGGAACCGAGGGCAATTTTTGACTGCATAATATGATAGCCAGCACCGAGTGGATCGCTTTCAGGGTCTAGAAATGTTAAAATACGCTTTTGCTGGTATCGGTGCAAAGTGCCCCAAACAATGGGTATAGCGGCAGCAGCAATGCCTAAAACTAGCCCGAATTTCCATAGCCGAAGACCCGCCACAAATAAAACCGCCAGGCCTGTTACAATAATAAACACTGCCGTCCCCAGGTCAGGCTGTTTTAAGACGAAAACAGCCGGAGCACCAATCAAAATTAAGGGCATACAGATAAAACGCAGGCGTCCAGAATCCTCAATTGAAACACCGTGAAAATATCTAGCCAACGCAACTATCAGCGCGACTTTCATCAATTCTGAGGGTTGCAGGCGAATTAAACCGAGGTTGATCCAGCGTTGAGCACCCATACTAATGGAACCGATGATCTCTACAGAGATTAACAAACAAAGCAATAATCCGTATATCACATAGGAATTTCGCCACCAAAATCTGATATCAATCAACGCAATTGCTAAGAGAATGCAGATACCAACTGCGTAACGTAGAGCCTGTCGAACAGCCCAAGGTGTCCAAGAACCGTCACCAGCCGAATAAAGCATGGCTACACCAATCGCAGCTGTCGCCGTCAAAACGAAGATTAGACCCCAATTTAACTGCCGAATTTTTTGACGAACGGTTAATCTATGAGTTGTGTATGAACTATACATTCGACCTAAGTATCTTCGGTACTGCTCGACGAAGGCGAATAGCGAAGCATTGATTTGATTAAGGGTTTACGGCGCCTTTGGGTTTCAATTAACAAGTCCCGTACTATCGGTGCCGCTACCTTTGATCCAGCGCCTCCATGTTCCACAACTACTGACGCCGCATAACGCGGTTTTATAGACGGAGCATAAGCAACAAATAAAGCGTGATCCCGCTCTCTCCAGGGCCGCTCCTCGTTTTTCAAAATACGGGTTCCTCTTTCGACCTCGCTAATTCGGCGAACTTGTGCAGTTCCCGTTTTGCCCGACATCTCCATACCTTCCTCAATTATTCGTGCCTTGTATGCAGTGCCGCGCGGATTATTTGTTACACGGTCCATACCCTCGCGGACTAAATCTAACGAACGCTTGGAAATTCCCAATGGTTTATATTTCTTTTTGTTTTCGTCAGGCTCCTCCTTTTTACGCCGTACCAAATGAGGTTTTACAGCCGTTCCACCGTTGGCAATTCGGGCGGTCATCACAGCTAGTTGAAGTGGAGTGGTTAAGATAAACCCCTGACCGATGCCCGAGTTCAGAGTTTCCCCTTGCTGCCACGGTTTTCCGTATAAGGCCCTTTTCCATGCGCGAGTGGGTATCACACCATTCTTCTCCGCTGGCAGGTCGATACCGGTTTTATCTCCCAGACCCAGCGTATTTGCCATTGCAGCTATCCTATCAACACCAACACGCTTCGCTATATCGTAGAAGAACACGTCGCACGAATTCTGGTGAGCGTCTATGATGCCTTGCAAACCATGGCCATGTCGCTTCCAGCAGTGAAAACGCCTATTGCCGACCTCCGTGTAACCTTCGCAAAACACCTTATGGTCCAATGGGATAATGTTAGCTTCAAGAGCCGCCAAGGCGACAACCATCTTGAATGTCGATCCCGGCGCATAAAGCCCAGAGATTGCTTTATTAACTAGCGGAGTGTGGGGATCGTGTAGAAGCTCCTCCCACGCTTGCCGAGAAAGACCGGTAACAAATTCATTTGGGTCAAAGCCTGGTACTGATGACAACACCAACACTTCTCCCGAATGTATATCCAGAACCGCGGCAGCAGCACTCTTCTCTTTTTGCAAACGTTTGGTTGCTACTTTTTGCAAATCGAGATCTATCGTGAGGTGGATATCATCTCCTGAGTCGCCTTCCTTGCGTGAAAGTTCGCGGATAATACGGCCAACAGCATTGACTTCGATATGGCTGTTACCTGCCTTTCCGCGCAAGTTTGTATCGAAAACCTTTTCGATACCATTTTTGCCGACCTTAAAGCCCGGAAGTTCGAGCACGGGATCGCCTGTCATTTCCCTCCGGGAAACCGCAGATACATAACCAAGTACATGGGAAAAATCATAAGCAAAAGGATACTGCCTGCTTTGGCCAACCTCTATTGACAAACCTGGCAGTTCTGACGCGTTAACTTCTATCCGAGAGACATCTCGCCATTTTAAATTTTCTCGCACGGTTACGGGCACGAAACTGCGCCTGCGGCCAACGTCTCGTATAACACGTTGGCGTTCATATTTACTTAACTGAATTATTTGAGAAAGAGCATCTAATGTAGCACCCACATCTTTAACCTGCTCTGAGACTATCGTCACACGATAATTTTCTCGATTGATTGCCAACGGCCTGCCATTTCGATCGAAGATACGACCACGCGTCGGCGCTAATAGGCGAAGGTTAATGCGGTTTTCGTCCGAAAGCATTTTGTATTTGTCGGCTTCTATAACTTGAAGCTGATACATCCGACCTGCAAGCAAACTAAGAAGGAGTACTTTCCCGCCACCGAGAAGGGCGACACGACGCGAAAATCGCCTCGCCCGTATTGTATCTCTATACATAAACCGTTCTAAGAAGTGCATGTTGGACACGTGCAAGCAACCACGCGACGAATGGAAAAGCCCCAATCGTTAGAAATGCCTGAAAAAACACCCCAATAGGGCTTACAAACGCGAGATTAAGCCCGCAAACAATGATCCAAGACAGGGTTGCGGTAGCCAAGGACACCGTTGAAAAAGAACACCAGATAATAACAAAAGATTTCCCCTGAAAAAATCTTCTCTGCGATACTATTAACCAGTTTGTTAATAGAAGAATTATAGAATAAAGGCCCACTGGACCCCCTATGAGAATATCTTGCCAAAGGCCAAGAAAAAACGCGGCTATAGCGGGAAAAAGATCGGGTCGATAGATTGCCCAGTAAAATGCGGCGATTAGACCTACATTGATCGGTATATCGCCAAAACCGGGCAAGTAAATTGGAATAGCAGTCAGCAGAACTAAAAAAACACTAGACAAAAACGGAACAAATAACCTGACAAGGCGGTCAAAGCGCTGATATGCGACGTTGATCATTTTAACCGAGCGGAGTTAACCCTAATGGGTGGAACAGGACCGACTATGGCTCCGGGATACTGGGTAATCACACGTAAATACTCTAACTGATCTAAATTCGCAAAAACCCGCACTCGCAATAGGCTACCGTTCGATAAAATAACACGGCCGACAGGTAACCCAGCGGGAAACACCCCACCGTGGCCGGACGTCACGATCTTCTCGCCTGGATGGATACGTGTCTTCCCCGCTATAAATTGTAGTTTAGGATGGGCACTATTATCACCGGCCAGTATGCCACGAACTCTGTTTTTCTCGGTCAAGACAGGAATACGAGAGTTCAAGTCAGTAACTAAAAGAACACGTGCCGACTGGCCCCCCACCTCCGCAACACGGCCCACCAAGCCGTCTCCATTTAATACCGCATCTCCCTTACCAATATTATGAGCGCTTCCTGCGTTTATTAGAACGGAACGAACGAACACGCCACCAGAGTCACCTACTACTCGAGCCGTCGAAGTCAAAGTGCCATTTTCGGGAACAAAATTTAGCAACTTACGGAAATTTGCATTTTCTGCGGCTAACGATAGCGCTACACTCTGCCACTTAAGAAGGTGGGCATTTTGATCTTTCAACCGCGTGTTTTCGCCAAAAACGCCAAAAACGTTTTCAACGTAATTCACCCCGTCTGACAGGGTCGACAACGGTTGCGACAAGGCTGACAGAAAAGGTGTGGCCATATCAATAACAGCAACCCTGACACGCTCTATTACGACTGTTTCCGTTTTACCTAACAACATAATTGCAAATGCCGAAACAATAAGAAAAATAAAGGCAAACCGGCTCAGCAGTGCCTTTAGCGACACTGTTGCACGTGCAATCGACACCGAACGGTATTTCACATCCTTTTTCCGACGGAAAAAATCATAATTTGCAACCCGGGAGCATTCGAATCCCTGAATCCACAACCAAACACCCCACAATCATTCTCCAACACACCTAGTACATTGTAGACAGAACGTTTTTTAATGTTTTCATTTCCTCTAAACATCTCCCCGTACCCAATGCGACGCAGGATAGCGGCTCTTCAGCAAGCGAAACAGGCAATCCCGTCGCGTGACGCAGCACGAGGTCTATATTTCCGAGGAGGGCCCCACCCCCCGTCATAACAATTCCTTTGTCTACAATATCGGCAGCTAGTTCAGGCGCCGTATGTTCCAGAGCGACCTTAACGGCCTCTATAATGGCACTTACTGGCTCCGCAAGGCTTTCGGCAATTTGCCTCTCACTGATAATCAACTCTTTCGGCACACCATTCATTAAATCGCGACCTTTGATTTCCATCACCCCGCCTTCGCCATCTGGAGGCACACAAGCCGATCCGATATCTTTTTTTATCCTTTCCGCGCTGCTCTCTCCAACGAGCAAGTTATGGTTGCGCCGGATGTAGGCGATTATTGCCTCATCCATTTTATCGCCCCCGACTCGAACAGATCGGGAATATACGATGCCTCCAAGGGAAAGTACGGCTACTTCTGTGGTACCTCCGCCAATATCAACTACCATTGACCCCGTAGGTTCAGTCACTGGCAAACCGGCTCCAATCGCGGCCGCCATAGGTTCTTCGATAAGAAACACACGGCGAGCCCCAGCACTCTCAGCGGATTCTTGGATGGCGCGTCTTTCTACCGCCGTGGAACCAGACGGCACACAAACTATTACCTGAGGGGCGGAGAACCCTCGTCGATTGTGAACCTTTCGGATAAAATGTTTTATCATCTCTTCGGCGACTTCAAAGTCCGCTATCACGCCATCTCTTAACGGTCTAATAGCCTCAATATTACCAGGGGTACGGCCGAGCATCATTTTTGCTTCATCTCCGACAGCTAGGACCTGTTTACGCCCTTTAGTGGAAGCTGTCGCAACTACCGAGGGCTCGTTCAAAACCACTCCTCGGCCTTTGACGTAAACCAGTGTATTAGCGGTACCTAGATCGATCGCCATATCAGCAGACATCATACCTAGAAGTCTAGAAAACATTAATTCTCACCTCATTAGTCGTAAAGTATCCAGATCTAGCATTCTAAGGTCATTCCTATTTCCGCCACCACTAGATCCAATGTTAGGCACTCAAAGCACTAGGCGCATTTTTTTCGCGCTTCACTAAAAGCTTATTCAAGGCATTTATGTATGCGCGAGCAGACGCTACCAAGGTATCCGTGTCTGCGCCCTGTCCATTAACCGTCTTGCCGTTCTCTTCCAAACGCACTGTCACTTCCGCCTGCGCGTCGGTTCCTTCTGTTACCGCATTTACCTGATAAAGCTTCAGGCGAGCCTTGTACCCAGTAAGTTCCTTAATCGCATTGAATGTTGCGTCAACCGGCCCATCACCAGTTGACACGGTTTTTCGCAATTCATTATCAACTTCCAAAGTCAACTCTGCGGTCTGTGGACCCTCAGAGCCGCAAACAACTTGTAATGAAATAAATTGCATACGGTCATTACCACGGACAATTTCATCATCCACCAACGCTATAATATCTTCGTCAAAAATCTCTCGTTTTTTATCAGCAAGTTCTTTGAAACGGCGGAAAGCATCTTGAAAAGCATTATTGCCAAGATCATAGCCGAGTTCGCTTAACTTTTCCTTAAATGCTGCTCTTCCTGACAGTTTACCCAAGACGAGCTTAGACTCGGTCAACCCAACAGACTCTGGGGTCATTATTTCATAAGTATTTGCGTTTTTTAACATCCCATCCTGATGAATACCGGATTCATGGGCAAACGCGTTTGCGCCAACGATCGCTTTATTTGGCTGAACCGTAAACCCTGTAATAGTAGACACTAGCCGTGAAGCCCGCGTTATTTGATCGGTATTTATATTCGTGGTGAATGGCATCGCATCACTACGAGTGCGAAGTGCCATTACAATCTCTTCCAAAGCCGCATTACCAGCTCGTTCCCCGAGACCGTTTATTGTACATTCTACCTGTCTGGCTCCCGCTTCTACTCCAGCTAGTGAGTTAGCGACCGCTAGTCCTAAATCGTTGTGGCAGTGCGTCGAAAAAATAGCCTTATCACTATTAGGAACACGCTCAATCAACATGCGGATCAAACCAGCAAACTCATCCGGCACCGAATAGCCGACTGTATCAGGTAAATTAATGCAGGTTGCACCTGCATTGATAGCTGCCTCAACACATTTACAAAGAAAGTCGTGATCTGTGCGAGTACCATCCTCGGGCGACCAATCGACATCATCGGTGTACTTCCGCGCGTGCGTGACACTATCAATCACATGTTGATAAACGTCGTCGGGTTCCATCTGAAGCTTATATTTCATGTGAAGTGGACTGGTCGCGATAAAGGTATGAATACGCGGACGTATAGCAGGCTTTATAGCTTCTGCCGCCCGCTCAATGTCGCCTCGCCCTGATCTCGCGAGTCCACATACAATGGACTTTTTTAGTAGCTTCGCAATTTCATTTACTGCCTCGAAATCACCATTCGAGGCAATAGGAAACCCAGCCTCGATGACATCAACACCGAGTTGTTCCAGTGTTTCCGCAATTCTGAGCTTTTCTTCAAGATTCATAGACGCACCCGGCGATTGTTCACCGTCACGCAGGGTGGTATCAAAAACTATGACCCGATTTGGATCGGTATCAACGCTCATTGGTGGGTTCCTCGTATATTTTTCCGACTAATAATTTAAAGAACTGTCCTCTGAATAAACCCAGTTCGCCTTTGGCCTTTTTCAGTGGTACCTAAGTCGGAGAACTACTGCACCAACGGAAAGTATATGTGACACCGCCAAATTGTCATTATCATCCGACTGATCACAGGAATTTACTTTACCGATTCTTACGCACATATTATTGCTTCTCGCCATAAAAAAACTCCCTTGTAGCAAAAAGCCGTCCCCTAGTTACGTTTTTTACCTCTTTATACCCCAAAACACACTATAAATTGGCCTAAAACGACTATAACGCGTTATTATTACGCGGTTTTTACCAGAGAGTACAACGGTTTTTCAGCATCTAAGATAAAGTAGGTTCTAACAAACTCTGTTAGGGGCCTGATAAGACTATTAATTTTTTGACTTATCGACGAGCGCGCCTTCCTTAATCCATGGCATCATACCACGCAATTTTTCACCAACTTCTTCGATACCGTGCTCCTGCCCCCTACGACGCATTGCTTTAAAGCTAGGTTGGCCGGCTTGATTTTCGCTAACCCACTCGCGAGCGAAGCGACCTGTCTGTATTTCATTGAGAATACCGCGCATGCGCTCCTTTACAGAATCGTCTATAAGGCGCGGCCCCCTCGTCAAGTCACCATATTCCGCAGTATTCGAAATTGAATACCTCATATTAGCAATTCCACCCTCATAAATTAAATCAACTATAAGTTTTACTTCATGAAGACATTCAAAATACGCCATTTCAGGTGCATACCCTGCTTCCACCAGTGTTTCGTAACCTGCTGTAATAAGAGAAGTCAGCCCACCACAGAGTACAGCTTGTTCACCGAAAAGGTCCGTCTCACATTCCTCCCGGAATGTGGTCTCAATAACTCCTGATCGCCCGCCACCAATTGCCGATGCGTAGGACAATCCTATATCAAGCGCGTTACCTGAAGCATCCTGTGCAACGGCTATAAGGCAGGGCACGCCACCTCCACCAACGAATTCAGACCTCACGGTGTGTCCTGGTCCTTTTGGTGCAACCATAAAAACATCTAAATCTTCTCGTGGTTCGATTAAACGGAAATGTACTGATAGACCATGAGCAAACGCGATTGCGGATCCCTCCCGCAAGTTCTCAGACAATTCCTCTACGTAAAGGGTGGATTGAAGTTCATCAGGCGCAAGTATCATGGTCACGTCGGCCCAAGCTGCGGCCTCCGAGGGATTCATAACACTAAGACCAGCATTTTCGGCCTTAACCCTACTCGGTGACCCTGAACGCAGACCGACAACAATTTCTTTTACGCCCGTGTCCTTTAGATTATTAGCGTGGGCGTGCCCCTGGCTGCCATACCCAATGATCGCGACCTTTTTGTCTTTTATTAGGTTAACATCCGCGTCCTGATCGTAATAAACTCTCATCTTTTGTCACCCTTCCCTTAGCACTTTTCGTAGAATTGAATACCCTATCCGCCTTCTATAACGCAGATTTGCCGCGCGCAATAGCAACAACACCTGTCCTTGAAACTTCCGTAAGACCAAGTGGTATCATCAGTTCAATGAACGCGTTTAATTTGCGCGTTGAGCCCGAAATTTCGAATACAAACGACTCATTAGTACTATCTATTGCTCGCGCACGAAATATGTCCGCGATACGCAGCGCCTCGACCCGTTTGTTACCCTTACCGACCACTTTAATCAGCGCCAATTCGCGTTCGACACTATCCCCCTCGCTGGATAGATCAACGACCTTATGCACTGGCACTAAACGATCAAGTTGGGCTTTGATCTGCTCAATAATCATCGGTGTACCGGACGTCACAACTGTAATCCTGCTAACACCGGCTTCGGCGTCTGTTTCCGCGACGGTAAGGCTTTCTATATTATAACCGCGACCGGAAAAGAGCCCGATCACACGAGCCAAAACCCCCGCTTCATTCTCGACGAGTACCGCAATAGTATGTGGTTCTATAACCGTCTCTCCAACCAACTTCTTGCTCCATTCTTACCCAGTAACGCAGTGACGATGATAATAGAAAGATGTTAAACTAGGACCATACCCTCTTCCGAGATCGGCTTTTCTGCCTCGTCTTCAGGACCTAAAAACATTTCATTGTGGGCCGCCCCCGAAGGAATCATCGGAAAACAATTTTCGGTTTGGTCTACCCAAATATCCGCTATAACAGGACTATCTACCGCAATCATCTCAGAAATCACGTCGTCGACATCGTGCGGTTCTTTGGCGCGTAGCCCCACCCAATGGCAGGCCTCTGCCAGTTTAACCAAGTCCGGCAACGCATCAGTATAACTTTCAGCATAACGACCGCCGTGAAGTAACTCCTGCCACTGACGAACCATTCCCATGTATTGATTATTTATAACAAACACCTTGATCGGTGCTCCGAATTGTACTGCGGTAGACATCTCTTGCATATTCATTAGGAACGATGCTTCCCCTGCGATATCAACAACAAGCGCGCCAGGGTGTGCCAACTGAACGCCTATAGCCGATGGTAGACCATAGCCCATGGTACCGAGTCCTCCGGATGTCATCCATCGGTTCGGCTTCTCAAATCGATAGAACTGTGCGGCCCACATCTGATGTTGACCGACCTCGGTCGTAATATAGCAATCGCGGTCCTTGGTGAGTTCATATAAACGCTCTATCGCGTATTGCGGCTTAATAATGTCTTTTGTCTGGCTGTAATTTAAACAGTCTTTCGCTTGCCACGCAGAAATTCGCGACCACCAGTTCTTCAAAGCTCGCCGGTTAACATGCAATTTTTTTTCTTTCCAACGGCGCATCAATTGATCAATTACTATCCCAACGTCGCCGATGATCGGTAAATCCACTTGAACATTTTTATTAATAGAAGACGGGTCAATGTCGATATGGATCTTTTTTGAGTTGGGAGCAAAATCGGCTAGCCGTCCTGTAATTCGATCATCAAAGCGTGCACCAACAGCAATGATCAAATCAGCCTCATGCATGGCAAGGTTAGCTTCATACGTACCATGCATACCGAGCATGCCAATAAACTGCGCATCAGACCCTGGAAACGCGCCCAACCCCATAAGTGTTAGTGTAATCGGCGCCCCGGTCTGTTTAACCAGTCGAGCCAGTTTTTTGGATGCGGATGGCCCAGAATTTATTACTCCACCACCACAATAAAATAATGGCCTTTTCGCCGCCGCTATCATAGCTACAGCTTGATCAAGGTCAGTTTTATTAGCCTTCAGTACTGGACGGTAAGTAGGATGATTTGCTTTACTAAAATCCTCGTAAACACCTTCGCCCATTAATATGTCTTTCGGCAAATCGACGACCACGGGACCAGGTCTTCCATTACGAGCAACGTTGAAAGCCTCATGCATGACGCGTGACAGGTCTTTCATTTCTTTCACAAGATAATTGTGTTTCGTGCAGGGCCTCGTGATACCCGTAGTGTCCGCCTCCTGGAAAGCATCATTACCGATTAAATGCGTGGGGACCTGTCCGGTTAAGCAAACTATTGGAATACTATCCATCAATGCGTCCGTGAGACCGGTCACCGCGTTGGTTGCACCTGGTCCTGAGGTCACGAGAACCACGCCGACTTTTCCGGTAGATCGGGCGTAACCTTCTGCCATGTGGACAGCTCCACCCTCTTGGCGAACTAAAACGTGTTTTAAACTATTCTGTTGAAAGATCGCATCGTATATAGGTAGAACAGCACCCCCCGGATATCCAAATACCGTATCTACGCCTTCATTAAGCAGGGCTTTGATTATAATTTCCGAGCCATTCATTTTATTATTCGTCATCTACTTTCCTTATACCGTTCCGACGTTCTAGCGGGCTGGAACGAAAAAGCCGGCCAACCGGCCGGTCTCAAATAGCCACACGTATTATTTTGGACTGATCCAAATGGAACAAAGCGCGGAAACTATCCCCGAACTATTATTTGGTCAATAAAAAATTACTAATTTCTGAAAAGATTTCGGGTATAATAATTTCAGAATATTTCGTTTTTATCTCTAAATTTGAAATATTCTTATTTCGGAACCAAGAAAGTTGCCTTTTAGCGTAACGCCTGGTGTCCCCCTTGCCTAATTCTAAAAGCCGAGAATAATCTATCTCTTTATTCAGGTACGCAATTATTGGAGGCACACCCACCGCTTTCATAAGTGGGTGGTCGTCCGGTGGTTTCAGCCTAATAAGAGTTTTGACCTCGTCTCTAGCACCTTCTTGTAGCATTTTCTCAAACCGAGCATTTATGATTTCATAAAGGCTGTCACGCGGGGGGGTCATTTGAATGCTGAAAAAACGTAGTTTTTCTGTGTTATTATCTGTCGCACCTTGTCTCCATTTTGATAGACCTTTGCCACTATGGAGAAAGACCTCCATGGCACGAACGATCCTTTGGCGATCGTTGGGATTCAACATAGCCGCCGTTTCTGGGTCAGATTGAACCAGTTCATTATAGAGGTTGCCGATGCCGTCCGCGCGAGTACGTTCGTTTAATTCTTTTCTTATGTTAAGGGGCACCTCGGGCAGGGCGTGTAGACCTTCAGTGAGAGCCCGTAGGTATAAACCCGTACCCCCAACAACTATTGGCAATCGGTCGCGATCATGCGCAGCAGAGATAGAACTTAGCGCCAGTCGCCGCCACCGCCCTGCCGAGCAACGTTGATCAATCGATAAAAAACCATAGAGTTTGTGTGGGGCAAGATTAAGTGCCGTTTTATTTGGGCGCGCAGTGAGAATTTGCAGATCCTTATAAACTTGCATTGAATCTGCATTGATGATTGTTCCACCAAATTTTTCTGCTAGCACCAATGCTAACGTTGACTTGCCGCTAGCGGTTGGACCAACAACAAGAATGACGGGCTTTCTGGTCAACCCTTTTCTATATTTAGAGCAACGAAACGCTGGCTGCCGCCTGCCTCTATTAAGATAAGAATAGTTTCTGTTCGGGCCTTTACGGCTGCTTCGACTAATTTTTTAACCTGGCCGGGCGATACCACCACCACTTGATCCGGTCCAATTTTACGAACAATGGAGCCAGGCATAATCCCTTTTTCGGCTGCCGGTCCGCCTGGAACCACCTTAGTAATCAGAACACCTTTGCCGGTCTTTGTGAGCTTAAATTTATCCCGAAGTGCGGGAGTGATAGCTGATAAGGATAGTCCAAGCGCGGGCACGCTGGTTTGGACAATGGTTGTTTTTGGGCGGGTAGTTGATTTTTTAACCAATTTACCCTGTTTTTCAGGAAATTCGCCCAGTTTAACGCGCAAAGTGATTTTTTTTCCTTGCCGCCAAACGACAACTTTAACAGCTTTGCCAACGGTGGTTTCTGCGACAATCCTGGGGAGCCGGCGCATTGAACCAACAACCTTTTCATCAAAACGAAGAATGACATCACCAACCTTAATATTGTATTTTTCTGCTGGACCATCCTTGGTCAAGGACGCTACCAGCGCTCCTTCAGATTTCTGTAGCCCAAGGCTTTGCGCGATCTCATTTGTAACCGTTTGAATGCGAACCCCGAGCCAACCCCTGCGCGCTTTGCCATATTTTTGCAGTTGCTCAATTATTGGGCGGGCGAGATTTGCAGGAATAGCGAACCCTATACCAACGCTACCACCAGACGGCGAAAGAATAGCAGTATTAATGCCAACAACGCGCCCTTTCATATTAAACATCGGGCCACCCGAGTTACCACGATTAATAGATGCATCGGTTTGGATAAAGTCATCGTATGGCCCAGCCCGAATATCACGCTGACGGGCAGAAACTATCCCCGCCGTCACAGTACCTCCCAAACCGAATGGATTTCCGATCGCAACCACCCAATCTCCAACCCGGGTTTTACCTGAATCACCAAATTGTATTGCTGAGAGTTTCTTTTTTTGAGGCTCCACTTTGAGCAATGCGAGGTCGGTTTTTGGGTCCCTACCAACTATTTTAGCTGCCAATTTGGTATCATCATGCAAGGTAACAGTAATCTCATCAGCTTCAGCTATAACATGATTGTTTGTGACTACGTATCCTCGCGTATCTATGATAAACCCTGAGCCTAACGACATAGCACGACGGGACGGCATTCCCTTCTGCTGCTTATCAAAAAATTCTTTAAAAAAATCGCGAAAAGGCGAACCCTCTGGGACACGTGGCATTTTGGGAGCCGATTGTTCGTCGGCCTTGTGAACTTGAGTTGTCGAAATATTGACTACGGAAGGGAGTAAACGGGACGCAAGATCCGCAATACTCTGTGTGGGCGGATGCGCATATACACCGGAATGATGTTCCAAAGAAAGAAGTTGTAGCGCGACCCCTACGAAAAGAATACGGCTCAACGTGACAATCGAAAAGCCACGACTACGCATCTAATACTCTCCATAACCTCAATTTGACAAGTCTAA
>CAZOHS010000060.1:0-13991 GCA_964579285.1 uncultured Rhodospirillaceae bacterium
CACGCGTCTACATAATTTTGTTCGGGTTCCAAGACCACCGAAATAGACCGCACTTTCATATGGCCGGCCGTGCGACCGGGTGGCATTACCCCTTTATCCCGGAGCTCTGTTGCTGCCTTTCGTAAGCGGTTTCTCGTCATAACTATTCCATAGTCCGTTTGAACGAGATTCTCTCGTGCGCGGTCAATTATTGGCCCCATAGACTCCTGGAGACTGCCGTCCTGCATCCCGAAACCCGCAATTCCCGAAAAAGTTTCCCCACGCTTTTGCGCGTCTCGGTCCATTAAATAATCGTTTTCCTTGTTTTGCACAGGCCGGAATGTTCCTGGAATTACAGCCGCATGGACGCCTTTTCCGTCGATACAAGCTTGTCGCTCTCCGGGGGTTAACGCGCGGTTTGGATGGTAATCGTAACTCCATGTCCAACAGTTTTCGTCATTTATTGGCACCCAAAAATGACCATGCTGTGGGTGGTCTGCACGAGGTGGAATCATCGTGAAACACGGCATCACCCATTGAGTAACACGCCAATAATGCCGTCCCTCCTCCGCATTCCTTCGAACCCCAATGTATAAGCCCCCCTCGGACGGCGAGACATCAAATACTGGTTTTAGGTCCCCCAAATTATAGTTATTAGCTTTAGCACCTTTAAAGAGGGGGTCGCGCTCTAGCTCCTGGGCGTGAAGGAATGACACGTGGCTTGAATCTATACCGCCCTCCAAAGCTTGAAGCCAATTGCACTCTTGCAAGCGTTTCGTCGTAACAGTCTGCTCGGGTCCTACTGTAGCAAATTCCCAGGCTGGTTCCGGGGGACGGTTTTCAGGATCACCCATATGCGTCCACAGGACGTCTCCGACTTTAATAAGTGGGTAGCCCTGGAGCTTTATCGACTCGCGAAACTCACTATCTTCAGGTTCAGAGGGAATCTCGACACACTGTCCAGTAACATCAAATTTCCACCCGTGATAAGGGCACCGGAGACCACAATCTTCATTGCGACCAAACCACAATGATACCCTTCGGTGAGCGCAAAATTCTTCTATCAAACCGTAACGCCCGTCCGTATCACGAAAGGCGATCATTTTTTCGCCTAGCAGTTCCACACGAACCGGGGCGCAATCGTTCTCCGGAAGCTCGGCAGCCAAAAGAGCGGGAATCCAATACTGGCGAAACAACTCACCCATCGCCGTACCCGCGTCGGTTTGTGTTAAAAGATCATTTACTTCGCTTCGAAGCATTCTTCTTCTCCAGCTTTACGCTACTCTCCAGTGATATTACTAGTCTCTATAACCTTCGTGGGTTCTGTCACCAAATAGTTTGTTATAATAAAAACATCAATAAAGGTCATCCAGGCCGCGAAGTCTGGTAGGGAGATAACTCAGTACCAACATCCCAGCAAGGGGCGGAAAATATGCCAATAATCGAGATCGACGGGCTAGAAACACATTATGATATTCTTGGAGACGGCCCGCCATTATTGATGTACTCACCTGGCGGGTTCGACGCGCGGGTTGAGCAGTGGACCGAGTTGGGGGTCTATAAGCGCATAAAACTACTTGATCACCTGCCCAAACACTACAAATGCATCGTATTCGACCGCCGCGAAAACGGTCGGTCGGGCGGTCGGGTAGAACAAATCACGTGGACCCATTTCGCTCGGCAGGGTGCAGGCCTTTTAGATAGCCTCGGGATAGACAGAGCACATATCTTAGGCGGATGTATGGGATGCTCGTCCGTTGCGGCGTTTGGCGTGCTCTTTCCAAAACGCGTACTATCAATGGTGTTTTACTGGCCAGTTGGCGGTGCAAAATACCGATTAAATAGCCACGACCGTTTTATGCAGCACATCGAATATGTGAGCAAATTTGGCCTGCAGGGCGTCATAGACTTGGTTCGCAGTCACAAAAAGAATTTTTCCGCTGACCCACGTGGAGGCCCCTGGGGCCAGACCATCCGTAATTCTTCTGAGTTTGCTGCCCACTACGCTTCACTCAATCAATCAGATTATGTAAAGCTTGTTAAGGGGATGTACCGCGGGCTTATTGATCGCGACACCTCACCAGGCGCCGATCCCGAGGATCTTATGAAGATAGAAACCGCCAGCCTAATTATTCCCGGAAACGACGACTTTCATGCCACATCAGCGGCGCGTTATTTGCACGAATGTATACCTAACTCCCAATATTGGGATATACCAGCGACCGAGCAGAACGAGGATAATGTTCCAAACCGTATTATTCAATTTCTCGGTCAAAGTGCGTGACCAAAAAAGTTATTTAACCCAGAATATCCAAGGTCTGCGGGGCAAAAAGCTGCTCTAATGACATTTTAGTAGGTATGATATTTTGTACTAAAGCATGATCAATAAGGCTCTCAAGGGTATGTCGATTGGGCTCCACGCCATACGGCAGAGGGTCGTCCATGATCTCCAATGCCGCAAGATGGACCTTGTCAGCACGGGAAAGATTAGAAATACGGCCGGCCTTCAATTTACTGACGTAGATTTGTTTCGACTTAGCGAATGCATCGAAAACCTGTGACGCGATGTCGGGAACCTTTTCTATCAGGTCATTACGGATCACGACGCAGTGATTAATGGGATAAAGCTCTCTACTTCTCAAAGCGGCGAGACCCGCCTCAAATGGATCTTTGATCATCGTTTCGACATTTGGGTGATCAACCTTTGCTCCTACGGCTGCAATAAGCTTTCCAGAAACAAGCTGACCTTCCAAGTCACTGTTATCCATGGGTTGGACATTGGCTGGGCCCTCATAGGCCTCCACATGTTCGTCGCCAGACGGGGCCCAGGTCACCGTAGAGAGGTCCACACCATATTCTTCCTGAATAATCGACCTAGCCCAAACCCCCGTGGTTACAGTGTAGCCCCGGTTCACGCCCACCCGTTTTCCCGATAATTGCGACGGTGACGACAGCCCCGACGGCACGTGATGGATGATAGCGTCGTGATGGAAATCACGAACGAGAAAAACCGGAATTGCTGTGAATTCGACGCCGTGAGCCTTTGCGCAAATATAAGTAGTCAACGCCATTTCACAGACATCGTACGCCAATTCCCGCACCATCCGCCGGAAACCGTGAACAAGTACCGGAATTTCTTCGAACTCAAGATCGAAATCGGGCAATGTTATGTCACCCTCTTTCAAGGCAACGTTATTCCCTTGAGTGCGAGAGACCGATTTAAGTTTAATCTTACTCATCGTCAAATCATCCTTTTCCCCTAATTAACAGCAATCGGCATCGCCATTGTCCTCGAGTGACGGAAGCAGCCAAGAAAGTGGCAAGTCGGTGTCTGTCACGTCGGCAACGGGCAAGAAAACCTTCAGGCGATACCTCTTTTCGTCTTTCCAAAAAACAATATTAGTCTCCTCCTGGGGAAACCCGGGGACCCTTCCTGGATCTTGAGATACGAGAACAATTTTCTTCTCTGGGACGCTATATCTCCGCCTAATGAGATCCTCAACCCTAGAAATGTCGTAAAGCGTGTCTTTGGTGGGTCCGAGCCGTCGAAACACCTATATTATCCCTCCCCGTGTCCACCTGAAGCTATACTATTCGGAGCGATTGTATAAACTTATATTTTGGATACCTTAACGTCATCCTTGTCCGAAATTCGGCGCTTTGGTAAGTCTTGGTCAATCATAGGTTAGGAGTAACAAGAGTGGCTGAAAAAGTGCAAGCAGCTGTCCGCACCGCGCCGCAAACAACGGAATTTCGAGAATACGATATGCCGGAAATTCCCGACGAGGCAGCGCTCCTCAAAGTCGAAGTGGCTGGAATTTGTGGAACGGATGTCAAATTCTACTCCAAACCGCCCTTTGAGGGTCCCGTAATCATGGGTCACGAGAATATTGGCCATATTGCGAAAGCCGGAAAGATTTTTCAACAACGACGTGGCTTGAAAGAGGGTGACCT
Source organism: uncultured Rhodospirillaceae bacterium (assembly GCA_964579285.1). Lineage (GTDB taxonomy): Bacteria > Pseudomonadota > Alphaproteobacteria > MPNO01 > UBA830 > JAYZQT01. The sequence continues at coordinate 3,934 of CAZOHS010000060.1, forward strand.
CGTGTTTGCGGAACATTATGTGGGCTGCATGAATTGTGAGCACTGCCACCGGGGCGATTACCGCCTTTGCATGTATACTGACTGGCGCAAGTACCCAGACGGCCTCCGATTTGGGTACACGTTGGCAGAACGTGCTCCCCACCTGTTCGGCGGATTTGCTGAATATATGTACCTGCCTTGGAACTCCATTCTTCACAAGGTACCAGACGGTCTCTCTGCTGAGTTAGCTGGCGTCGTGACGCCAATGGCGAATGGCATTCAGTGGGCCTTGTTTGACTGTGATGTCGGTTATAACAGCAGAGTTTTGATACAAGGGCCAGGGCAGCAAGGTCTAAGCCAGGTCGTTGCCTGTAAGCAAGCTGGAGCTTCGTTGATCATTATCACGGGGACAGCCAAGGATAAAAAACGGCTGAGTGTTGCCAAGAAACTTGGCGCCGATTACGCGATTAATGTTGACGAAGAAGACCCATTGGAACGCATAAAACAAATAACCGCAGACGAGGGCGTAGACGTCTCGCTCGACTGCACTGCAGGTGCCGGGACAATACCGGTTCTATTGGGCATTGAGGCCTTAAAACGCAAAGGTGGAACAATTTTAATCCAAGGAGAAGTTTCCGACTTTCCTAATTTTCCTTTAGGTAAAATTGCTAACAAATACATTACGATCAAAGCAGCGCGGGGCCATAACTTTGAAAGCTGCGAACTGGCCCTAAAACAGCTTAACTCTGACCGGTTCGATCTTGAACTAATTACAACGCACCGCTTCCCCCTCAAAGACACACACCAAGCAATAAATGCCGTAGGGGGCGCGGAGGACGTCATCCACGTGTCACTGATGCCTTGGATGTAACTCTTGCTAGACCTAGCCGGCAGACGTGATACACGGATCCCCGTTACAGTAATTACGGGCTTTCTGGGAGCCGGAAAGACTACCCTCCTTCAAAGAATTTTGGACGAAGGAACTAGCCGAAATTATGCAGTCATTGTCAATGAATACGGAGACATCGGGATTGACGGTGACCTTCTAGTTACAGGCGAAGAAGAACTCATAGAACTGAGTAGCGGGTGCATTTGTTGCGTCGTTCGCGGTGATCTTATTCGCGGTATAAGATTGCTGCTTTCAGAACGACCAAATCTTGACGGCATAATTATAGAGACAACAGGCCTTGCCAATCCCAGCCCGGTTATTCAGACGATGACCGCCGACCAAATCATAGGGGCACAATGCAAGTTGGATTCAGTAATTTGCGTTGTGGACGCTATCCACATACTGCAAGAATTGTCTCGAAGTCGGGACGCTGTTGATCAAATTGCCTTTAGCGACCACATTGTTCTCAACAAAGTCGCCGAAACAGAGGCTAGTTTGCCTAAAATCAGGGAGGTGTTGCGCAACATCAACCCAATTGCCCCAATCACGAACACGAACCGTTCGAACGTGTCTTCAAAGGAACTTTTAGATAGGGACAGTTTCGAACTTGCTCGAATTGAAACACAGGTCACCCAAGCCTCCGAAGAAAGCGCGCATAACCACATAGACCACGCCGGCATCACCAGTGTGTCCCTTACCTGTAAGACCCCACTAAATGAGCAAAATGTCCAAACATGGATAGAGAACCTATTAAATCGAAGAGGCGCAGATATCTTGCGCACGAAAGGGATCTTATCAATAGCCGGGAATGAACAAAAACTTGCACTACAGTCTGTGAATATGATGCTAGAAGGCGCATTTCTCGGAAAATGGGAACAAGATGACCGCATATCACGTATGATCATGATCGGCAGAAAACTTGACGCCAACGAGTTAGACAGCGGCTTTCAAAGCTGCCAGCAGGGGAATGAAGCCTAAGCCCAGAAACGGTCGTTAAACTACTAAGGGGACACCAGATGACGAGAATTCCAGTGCTGGATAGAGAAGACATGGACCCAAAACAAAGGGCCACATACGACCATATCGCGAACAAAAATTCACGGGTGGGTTATGGGCCAGCAATCGGTTATGCGTATTCTTCGGAAGTTTGGCGCCTCCACAATGAGTCCAGCACCCATCTCCTTAATTGTGCGCTCAGCCCCACGCAAGTCCGTATCATTTCGCTGATGACCGTGCGGCATTGGAATGCCGCTTACCCATGGAGCGCTCAGGCGAAGACCGCCCTCAACGTGGGTCTTGAACCAAGTGTCGTAGAAGCTATCAATGCGGGCCAAAAACCCAAATTTAATGACCCGAATGACGCGGGGGTATACTCGGTAACAAAAGAGTTATTAAGTTCTGGGACCCTGTCCCACGAGGCTTTTAGTTCCGCTCAGACAGTTCTCGGTTACAGGTGTCTCGTGGAAGTTGTCGCCGCAATTGGTCACTTTTGCACGACTGCAATGATGGCAAACGTAGTGGGCGCAGAACCGCCAATCGACGCACCATCTCATCTAATAGTCGAAACCAACGGATAAACAGGTTATCAATTTGAAATGGGCGTACCGTCACGGTGCAAATAGTTTTCCCAGACATGCCGTGCCTGAAAACCCAATACAGACTGCGCCCGACTACTGTCTAGCCCACTCCAACGTCCCGTCACCCCAGGTTTAATCCGTGTTCCGGGTAGATAGCGCCGAACAAGTTCAGTTGTAGGTTCGAGATAACGACTTTTATGCGCGGCAATGTTCAAGACCTCGTGGCCTCTTAAGTCAGCTTCGACGGCTAATTTTATTGCTAACCCCGCATCTCGAACGTCGACATAGCTCCAAAACGTTCCCATTTTTGCGCGTGGGTTTACCCACCGCTCCGGCAGAGTAAGGAACCCAGGGTCAAAATTTATTCCGCTAAACCGCAAACTCACCGCTGAGAATTTTTTCTGAGCCACAAAAGACGTGACAAGCCGTTCGCCAAAAACCTTCGACATAGCATATGGATCTTTAGGTATACACGGGTGGTCTTCATCCAACGGCAAATAATCGGGAGGCCACATTGCGGGAGCATACAAAAATCCATACGCCGCTATACTCGAACCCATGACGACCCGGCGCACATTAGTCTCAGCAGCAGCTTTGAGAACATTATAACTCGCGATCACATTGTTACGGAGAATTTCTGTATCCGCAGCCATATCGGGGGACTGGTAGCCTGCTAAATGAATTACCGTGTCGGCTTCACTAAAAATGTCACAGAGCTCCCCGAGCTGTGCCAAGTCACATTTCCAGAAGTCGCAGTATTTTTCACGAGGTTCCACCATGTCAACGTTTAGGACGTCGTATCCGGAAGCCTGGAGGTCTTTTATGGTATGGGACCCCAGATTACCGCTACCACCTGTGACAATTACAACCCCTCCGGTCATCGCGCCGGAATATTACGGTTTTTCATCTAACCTGCCGCAACCCTACGAACGAGTCTAACCTGACAAGGCCATCCACATTTTCTTCTAAATATAAGCCTTTGGGGTCTTCTCCGGCGGCATTACGCTTTATAGCTTCCCGAACCAAGTTCCGCAGCTTAATCACACCACGATCAGACGTGCCCAGGTGCTCATCTCTCTGTCCCAAGAGCTTTTGGGTCCCCTGGGTAACTATATCTTCCTTACGCACATTTCCACGAAATGGCATTAGGGGACGCTTGTCATAAGGCTTTCGCACATCCGTTGGTTCTTCTTTTCGCCGCATATCGGCCAACTTGTCAAAGAACAGAGGATCGTCACCAACGTAATAATCCACCGTGAACATCATAAAACTGTGATCATCTTTTGGTGTAAGGAACATAAAATGTTCATAGTCCGCCTTATCTTCCAGCCCTTTTTCGGGATCTACCTTGGCGTGGACCAGATCCGTATCGCCAATTTGCAAAATGCTGGGAAAACCAAGGCTCATTTCGTCAACAAACTCGACACCTTGTTCAGGCGTCGCCTTGGACATCACGATTTTTAGCCCATATTGCGTTTCTACCGCTTCAAATTCGGGCGGATCCGCGCGGCTAAAAAATTTGTTACCCCACGTCTGGTCCCCATACGCACTTTCTCCGTGCAATATCCAAACGTGACATGGATCAGCACTATTTTCGTAGAAATTAAACCAATTATAGTCAAAGTGACGAATTGGCTCTATGAACCGCATGCCGCCATGATCAACTAGCGGCGAGTAATTTGGCAAGGGAGGCGGGTTCGAAGGTTCTGGACCCATATAAGCAAAAATCAATCCACCGAGTTCACGAACAGGATAGGAAATTTGTTTCACCTTGGCTGAAAACACTCGTCCAGACTCTTCGGACGGCTGCTCTAGACACTTACCTGAAACATTATAAAGCCAACCATGATATGGACACCTTATACCGGCATTCTCAATGTCGCCGTATTCGAGTGAAGCGCCCCGATGCGCGCAATGCTGACCAAGCAGTCCTATCTCGCCTTTTCCGTCACGAAATAAGACCAAATCTTCCCCGAGCACGCGTACCGCCTGTGGTATGTCGTGCAGATCACGAACGGTACCAACAGCCATCCAGTAACGACGGAGCCATTTTCCGGCGAGAGTGTCGGCGCCGACGCGAGGCACTTCGGCGTTAGTAATTTGTGTTGTGGTCACGCGAGCACCCCGACATCACGATACACTGAGCGCATTGCTGAAATAGCGGCGTCTGGAATAGGCTCCGTGTGCCAACGCGGAAAGCGTTTTACAGAAAGACCTCGAATCCGGAAGGTCTCGGCTATCGTCCCACGGCCATATCTTTTCTGTGTCGAAATAAATATCTGCGTTACCTTATTCACTTTAACCTGCAGTTCCTCTGCCGCTTCATACTCCTTAGAGACGATCGCTTGATATAGATCTACGCACAACTCAGGAACGGAACTGGTTGGCGGATTTATCATGCCTGCAACGCCAAACGGTACCAAGCCAAATATATCTGCGTTGCCGGTAAAAACCGAAACATCTTGTGGCAATAGCTTTACGTAGTCTGCCATCGCGCCGGCACCGTACGCTACCTTCATACCTCGAATTCTCGGAACCTCACTCTTTAGTTCCAGGGCAAATTGTGGAGAAATGGTGAGCCCGCAGTATTTTGGGTTTTCATAAATATAAATGGGGAGAGAGCAGCCTTCCGATACCTTACGAAAATGCTCAAGGATAGCTGAGTTGGGAACGTCACAATAGTAATACGGGGGAATTACTCCGATCGCATCTGCTCCGCACTCCTCCGCGTGTTGCGCGAGTTCAATAGTTGTAGGTGTATCCGCCGTACCGACGTGAATAATAACCGGGGTGCCGGACGAACGTTTTATGATGATCTCGGCGACCTGTTTGCGTTCAAAGGTTGATAATGCCGGTCCTTGTCCTGAAGAGCCCAGCGCAAAAAGGCCCTGGACACGGGCGCCAAGATAGAAGTCAACCAATTCCCCCAGCAGAATTTCGTCGACTGAACCATCTTCCAGAAATGGGGTTATTACTGGTATCAGAACCCCTTTATACATTGTTGGTATCCTTTTTCCGATTTCGCCTTTTTCTTTATCCCCCGATTATTCTATACCAAATGATAAAGCAAACCCATCTAATGTGGCCTAGATCACACTAAATGGAGGTATGTAAGATTTTGGACGATTGCCAAGAACAATTTTCTATTGGGTCTTCGCCCTCACGCAAAGAAGACGTTCGGTTCCTCGTGGGCAAAGGCGAGTATATAGCCGACACGGTGATTGACGGGGAGACCCGATGTGTCTTCGTGCGCTCCACTATTGCGCACGCCAAAATATCCATAATCGATATTGACGCTGCAAAAAACATGGACGGCGTACACGCCGTTTATACAGGGAAACACGTTGAAACTGAAAAACTTAGCGGTATTCCGTGGGAAGTCCGTCCCCCTACTTCGTCTCCTGGTTCTCGGAAAATTCCACCCCTTGGAGATCCCACGATTGCCGCGCCTCAACCGTTGATGGCCCGGGATCGCGTTCGTTACGTGGGTGAGATCGTCGCGATGGTGATCGCGAAAGATTTAGAAGCAGCGCGTGACGCGGCAGAAGTCATCAAAGTGACGTATGACGAAATGCCAGCTTCAGTATCTATAGAAGACGCCATCTCCCCCAGCGCAGAGCTCATTTGGCATGAATTTCCGAACAATGTCGCATTCAATATGAAACGAGGTGACGTCGACAAAACCGAAAAAGCGTTTGCGACTGCGCATCATATTTCGACACTCCGCGTGATTAATCAGCGCATACTGGGTAACCCGATTGAAACCCGAGGCGCGATAGCATACTACGATGCAGACACATCCAAATATACGCTTCACACCCCTGCGGGAAAACCACACCCTATAAGGAACACGCTCGCCGATTATATCCTTAAAGTGCCGAGACAGAAGATAAGGGTATTGACGGGGGACATTGGCGGTGGGTTCGGCGCCAAAAACGTGCTGTATCCGGAACAATGCCTGGTATTGTGGGCAGCAACGAAGATTGGATTTCCGGTAAAGTGGATCCAAGACCGTATCGAAGCCGCACAAAGTGATATGCAGGCCCGTGATCAGTCGCAGTTGGTTGAACTCGCACTTGATAAAGAACACCGATTTACTGGGCTTCGTGTGAGAGCTAAAGGAAATTTGGGCGCTTACATGGCTCCACGCGGCGTCAACCCGCCGACTTTACACAGGCTAATTTTGCCGAGTGTCTATCATATCCCGACAATGGACCTGGAGGTAGAAGGCATATACTCGAACACCACCCCTACCTGCTCCATCCGCGGCGCAGGGGCGCCCGAAGCCATCTTCATGCTAGAAAGAGTAATAGATACCGCGGCGTATGAACTGGGCGTCAATCCGATAGAACTTCGGAAACTCAACGCCATAACGAGAAAATCCTTGCCCTATAAAACAGCATTTCAACTGGAGTACGACACCGGGCAGTTTGGTGCAAATATGGATGCCGCTCTACGGCTGATAAATTGGGAGGGTTTTCCTCTACGCCGTAAAACAGCAAAAGAAAACGGAATGCTGCGTGGTTTTGCGTTGGCGAACTTACTGGAGGTTCATGGCTCGGGGATCAGTGAAATGGCCGAAATAACCATCGACGAGAGTGGCCATAGCACGGTCTATATCGGTACCCAATCGAGTGGCCAGGGACATGCCACCGTGTACGCTCAAATAGTGGCCGGGGTACTGTGTTCAAGCGTCGATAATGTGACAGTCATTCAAGGCGACACGGATTTAATCTCAGAGGGCAACGGAACCGGTGCTTCTCGTTCTATTATTGTTGGTGGTTCCGCCCTGCTTCGCGCGGCAAATAAAATTATCGAGAGCGCAAAAACTATAGCTTCCTATATACTGGAAGCGGCCTCAGAGGACATCGAATTTGACAAAGGTGCGTTTCGCGTCTCGGGGACAGACCGGGCAATCACATTTGCAGAGGTTGCTGCAGCGGCACACAACGAAAACATACCGCCCAAAGAGATGACCAAGGGCCTCCGTGAAGTCGATCGGTACGAACCCGAAAATCCAACCTTTCCGAATGGATCTCATACATGTGAAGTCGAAATTGACCCAGACACTGGCAAGGTAGAGATAATAGCCTATGCGATGGTTCAAGATTCCGGCGTCTTGGTCAATCCCGTTATCGTGCAAGGGCAGATACATGGAGGTGCCGCGTTCGGGATTGGACAATCACTAATGGAGGATGCGCGTTGTAACGCCCTGACCGGCCAGGTCGAGCGGGCGACGTTTTTGGACTACGCGATGCCTCGGGCTGACGACATGCCATCATTTGGATATCAAACAATAGACCTAGCCTGTAAAAACAACCCTCTTGGAGTGAAGGCCTGCGGCGAATCTGGAACCGTTGGACCGCCGCCCGCAGTTATCGGTGCTATAGTCGATGCGCTTCAAGACTTCGGGATCAGACACATCGAAATGCCTGCCACTCCGGAAGTAGTCTGGCGGGCGATTCAGACCGCGTCGGCAGGCCACTGAAAACCACCGATTTACCTTGTACGAAATGATAGGATAGACTCGTCCCGATCAAACCTTATTGAACCAGTGGTAATTTTATGGCTGACGCTCGGCTCGCCATCGATATTGGCGGAACGTTTACTGACATTGTGGTGGAAAGTGGACCTACCCTAGAGACCACCAAGGTCGCCACCACTCCAGACGCGCCCGAAAAGGCTATATTTTCTGGAATTCGACAAGTAATGAAAGAAACTGGCCTCAAGCCTGCAGACTTCAGCATCATTATACACGGCACGACGTTGGCTACGAACGCGATAATCGAGCGAAAGGGTGCCCCGACCGCAATGCTCGTAACAGATGGGTTCCGCGACGCGGTGGAAATCGCGTATGAAAATCGGTTCGAACAATACGATATTTTTATGGAGAAACCCCCGCCCCTAGTCCCTCGTAATTTACGATTTGGCATAACTGAGCGTGTTGACGCGAGTGGTAAAATCCAAATTCCCATGCCAGAGAGTGTCGTCGACGACATTATCCCGGCCCTCGATGATAACAATATAGAAGCCGTCGCCGTCGGACTGATGCACTCCTATATCTACCCTGATCACGAACAGATCCTTCGGGAAAAACTGACAAAAGCTCGGCCAAGTATGGCAATTTCGCTGTCAAGTGAAGTTTCACCTGAAATCCGGGAGTATGAGCGTTGGTCTACAACCATTGCCAATGCCTACGTACAACCGCTCATGTCCCGGTATCTGGCCCGCCTATCGGCTGAATTAGAGAAAATAGGATTTAAATGTCCACTGCTTCTAATGACATCTGGAGGCGGGCTTACCTCATTGCAGACTGCAATCAAATTTCCAATTCGCTTGGTTGAGTCGGGCCCAGCGGGAGGAGCTATACTCGCATCTCACCTCGCGCGTGAAAACGGCCTCGAGAGAGTTGTGTCGTTTGATATGGGTGGTACTACGGCAAAGATCTGCCTGATCGACGACGGCAAACCCCTGCAATCCCGAAGTTTTGAGGTTGCGCGACAATATCGTTATCTTAAGGGGAGCGGACTGCCTCTTCGCATACCGGTAATCGAAATGGTTGAAATCGGAGCGGGTGGCGGCTCAATAGCGAGGGTTGATAATCTTTCACGCATTCTAGTTGGCCCAGACAGCGCCGGCGCTATACCAGGTCCAGCATGTTATGGTGATGGTAATACAGAACCTACGGTTACTGATGCAAACCTATTGTTGGGCCGAATTAACCCCACGTATTTCGCCGGCGGCAGCATCGAGTTAGACGTTGCCTTATCTGAGACCGCCATTACCGACGGGGTCGCCAATCAATTATCTTGCTCTCCCCTAGACGCCGCATTTGGCATGATAGAAGTAGTCGACGAAAATATGTCCAATGCCGCTCGTGTCCACGCAGTAGAATGCGGCAAAGAATTAAGTGGTCGCACAATCATTGCCTTCGGTGGAGGCGCACCGTTACACGCCGCAAGGCTCGCAGAGAAACTAGACATCAAAGAAATAATTATTCCCTTGGCAGCCGGCGTTGGGTCAGCTGTCGGGTTTTTACATGCACCCGTCGCATACGAAGTCGTGCGGAGCCACTACATGCCGCTGAACGAACATTTCAGCGCGCGCGAAGTAAATGAATTATATGCAGAGATGGCTTCCGAGGCAGAAGAGATTGTATCAGCAGCACTCCCCAAGACAAAGTTGGTGGAAACACGGACCGCAGACATGCGCTATCGGGGCCAGGGACACGAAATTACTGTTGCACTTCCCAATGGGTCTTATGGAGAATCTTTATCCGCGGAATTATCCGAGTGGTTTGATAACGCATATAACGCAACCTATACCCGTCGAATACCTGGACTTGAAGTTGAAGTTATAAACTGGACACTGCGTCTTTCAGGGCCCGCAAGAGAGCCTTCTGAGCGCATGCGAGAGCCTGAGGAAACGCGCGCGCCAACCGGAAACAAATATAAAATGTTTAACGATGAGACTGGAGAATTTTCGGAAGTCATAGTTTATCAACGAGAGTTATTAATGGCTGGTAATAAAATTGCGGGGCCAAGTGCAATCATAGAGGAAGAGACGACGACAATTATCCCCAAGGGTTTTAACGCTCGGGTTAACGCAAAAGG
>CAZOHS010000061.1:0-13781 GCA_964579285.1 uncultured Rhodospirillaceae bacterium
ATCAAAAAGTCGTAACCAAAGCTGTACATTTTTTGCGCCATATCGGGCCCAATAGTTAACAGTGGTGACGCGGGTGTGACTGTTGCCGGTGTCACGGAAAAACGCGTAATTGGTCGCGAAATTTTTTGGGTCCGTGTAACTATTTTTATTCGCCAACATGGTGGAGGGCAAACGCAGCATATCAAGCGTGATCACCTCGACTGGGTCAGGTAATAGATGCTTGATGTCCTGGACTAAGCGGTCTGCGTCAAACGCTATAACAAAGACCATTCCAGCGTCCGTACTTGGGAGTTCGGTAACAGGCTGCACTGTATGTCCTAGGACCTTCGCTCCAACCTTCTCAACCATTTGAACATAAACATCCGAGATACGAATTTCCTCGAGTGAGTAGAATGCGAAGAAGTCCTCCGCACAGCACATAGGATCATATATAGCCACGGTGTTTGCAGATTTAAGGCCGTTTAATACTCTTATCGCAGCTTCTGCTGCGAGAGGATGACTAACAGCTTTATAGAACCCGTTTTGGCCAGTTTGGTTGTTAAAAGTTTCAATTTTTAGCGCCATGAGCGCCTCTTTCCCTGAGGAGTTTGTTAATTAAGAATTTGGTAGCCTTTGACACTCTTTTTCTAATAGTAAAACTTTATATTTTGAGCCTTTTTAGGAATGCAGAAAGAACGTGCCTTCCTTTTTCTCGCCTCGCAAATCTTTCGTCTGTCACCCAATTAAGTTGAAGTACTCGGCGTTCTCCAACATAACGCTTATGGCCATGCCATGAGTTATTTCCTCGGCGGAAGGCGATTAGTGTGCCATCTACAGGCGGGACCTCCGCGGCGTAATTCTCTATATTGTTATCTCCTCGGAGTACCCGCAGCAGTCCGCCGGAATTCTCCCACCTCTGATTAATATAAACCAAAACAGTTATAATTTTTTCAACAGAATCTGTATGTATCCGGCCGTCTTTTTGCTGGCATTGGCCTCTGACGGTGACGGTCGTTGGTCGGTTAGTGAGGTCCACATTAAACACCTTTTCCACCGCTTGTCTCATTTCCACACCCCTCAGCTCCTCCAATAAAGCGGCAAATGCGGGACCAAACTTGAGGATATGGTGCGGATAACTGCCGGGTTTTGGAATTTTAGGATAAGAAAAGTTTATAGCCGGTAATGCCTCCGGTTTAACAAAACGTGGCACAATAACGTGGTCGTATGGGCTGCGTTGGCAGACCGTATTTGCTAGGGCGTCGATATTCAGCGCCGAGGTTAAGGGAGTTTGTTTTTCCACGTGCCAGGTGTATCGCGCCGGCCTAGGGAATTCAACGGATGATTCAACCATTGGTAGTAGTTTTACACATTCTGCGCTTAATTTCAGCTGCTACTATTTTTGTGTCATCTAGTGGCTGATATTCCCAATTTTCTAACGTGCCATTAAAAGGGCGAGTAATACCGGAATTTCGGAGATTTTCATGAAAATGCTCGAATTTTGTCGAACCACCCTCTAGTGGGGCAATATATACCGGTTTTCCAGTTGAACAGGCTTCGGAAACCATAGAAACGGAATCTGCAGTAACCACAAAGGCGTCTGCTAGGCCTAAGAGGCCCAAGTATGGGTTTTCACCCTTGCCATCCCAAAACCAAGACGGACTTTCCGAGAGTATTGTGCGGAGCGTGTCCTCTGTTCCAGGGTCTGTGCGCCGTGAAAATGTTAACGCAAGCCCAACCCCCTGTTTAGTGGTAAGCACCAGTAATTTCTCTGCCAAAGAACGCGCCGATGAATTTGTCATACGATAATGTTTGTTGGATCCGCCAACAAGTACGGCGATGAGAGGTCGCGGCAGAAAATTTATTGTGCTACGCAGTTTGAGGCCCGCTTGCAGCAATTTTTTTTCGGTTATGCGGTTGGGCGCTCCGACAGTAACAATTGCATTTTCATGATTAATTCCATCATGTGCGGGAACTACAAGTATATCAAAATGGTTATGCCATATTGCCGGGTTTTGAATTTGTATACAGAATGTGTTCCCTAGGTTAGCCTTTTTTATTGCTAACGCTGGTGCAACCGTTTGTCTTCCAGTGGAAATAAGGACATTAGGCCAAGGCGGTTTTAATTCGTCGCCCCCCAAACCTGGAGCGAGTAAAGGTTTAAGCCAACAATGAGGTGGGAGGATAGACCAAGGAAACCTGGGCTTGATCCGCTTTATGGATGGCAAGAAGCCAAGTGCCTCAGCAAGGCCAAGGCATTGGTTTTCCATGCCTGGTTTACCATCAGAGAGTACCCAAACTGTACTTTCGGGCGCAGCCAGCATTACACTTTCTTCAATAGAAATTGAAATAAAATTATCATTCTTTATAATTTAATTTCGTCTGTTTTGTTAATAAAAACTACCTTAGGTCTAAACGTAACCAGATTCGTGACTATGGCCAGAATAAAGCTTGATAAAATAGATTTAAAAATCCTTCGGGATCTCCAGGAAAATGGCAGGATGACCAATGTTGAATTGGCTAAGAATGCGGGAATATCTCCACCACCCTGCCTACGAAGAGTGCGTGTATTAGAGGACACCGGCTGTATCCGTGGTTTCCACGCCGATGTCGATCCCGAAGCCCTGGGCTACGGTGTAGTTGTCTTTGCGCAAGTTGGATTACACAGCCAGGCGGAAGTCGATCTAGTCGCATTCGAAACCCTAGTAGCTGGGTGGCCAGAAGTTCGAGAGTGTCACATGTTAGCTGGTGAAACTGATTTTCTATTAAAGATTGTTGCTAGGGATTGGGACGCTTATCAAAAGTTTCTAACGTCTAGTCTAACATCGGCCCCCAATGTCAGCGTCGTCAAATCTGCGTTAGCAATTCGAGCCTCAAAACGAGCATTCGGCGTGCCAATTGATGTAAACAACTAAAAGTTGGCTAAGCTACACACAAATGTATAAAGACAGTCCCAACCCAAATATCGATCGTTATTGGTTATCTACAATCATCATTTATACTTCACAGTTATGATTTCGTATGCTTTGGTTCCACCAGGCGTCGTAACTTCTATTGAGTCGTTGATAGTTTTTCCGATCATAGCGCGTGCCATAGGTGAGCTAATAGATAATTTTCCCGATTTAATATCAGCTTCGTGTTCACCAACGAGTTGATAGGTGGTCTTTGCATCGGTTTCTTCGTCCGCAACCCTAATTGTTGCGCCAAACTTAATGACCCTACCTTTTATTGCTGAAACATCTATCACTTCGGCGCGGCTTAACAGGTCTTCAATAATACCCACGCGACCCTCAATAAACGCTTGGCGCTCCCGCGCTGCATGATATTCAGCATTTTCAGATAAGTCACCGTGTTCACGCGCTGCTGCTATAGCCTTAATGACATTTGGACGTTCCCCCGTCTTTAGACGCTTTAATTCTGTTTCCAGGTCGTTAAAGCCTTGCAGCGTCATCGGCGCCTTTTCCATAGTTCCACTTCCTTTACACAAAAAGAGCTTGCCCGACGCCTGTTTAGCAAGCGCGGTGCGCTGATTATGTTTCTGCTAAATTGATTTCTTAAAATAGGACTGCAGGGGCGCAACTTCAAGTCCGTCAGTCCTAATGGCGGAAATTGCTTCCACAGCTGCTTTAGCGCCTGCAACAGTAGTGTAGTAGGGAATCTTTCGTACGAGAGCGGAGCGACGTAGCTCATACGAGTCAGCGATAGCTTTAGCGCCTTCTGTTGTGTTGAACACCAAATGGACATCCCCGGAAACCATAGAATCTACGATATGCGGGCGACCTTCGAGCTCCTTTTTTACTAATTCAGTTTTTACGCCCGCTTGGTTTAGAGCATGTGCTGTACCGGCGGTTGCTACCAGTTTGAAACCCATATTTTTCAATCTTCGACCAATATCGACCATCGCTCCCTTATCTAAATCTCGTACTGATATAAAAACTTTACCCTCTAGGGGTACTGAATTGCCGCTACCAAGCTGTGATTTTGCAAAAGCTCGTCCAAAATCAGCATCGATTCCCATTACTTCTCCCGTCGATTTCATTTCAGGTCCCAAAATGATGTCGACCCCAGGGAATTTAGTAAAAGGAAAAACAGCCTCTTTCACCGCTACATGGTTGGTTGAGGGGGAATCGGGGTAAATCTTTAATAACTTAGTTAGTTTTTCTCCGGTCATCACTCTCGCTGCAACCTTGGCGATAGGGACACCAGTAGCTTTTGCCACGAAAGGAACGGTACGGGAGGCACGTGGATTTACTTCTAGGATATAAACAATTTTGTCCTTTATCGCGTATTGTATATTCATAAGACCGACAACCTTTAGCGCGCGCGCTAGTAATTTAGTTTGCCGCCGTAATTCGTCCAATACGGAGTCTGGCAGTGAGTGGGGGGGCAGGCAGCATGCTGAATCACCAGAGTGTATTCCCGCTTCCTCAATATGTTCCATAATGCCTGCTATGTGTACCTCATCGTCTTCATCACGTATGGCATCTACATCGACCTCTATCGCGTCTCGCAGGTAAGAATCTATTAAAACGGGATTGGTCCCAGAGACGTCTACGGCGTTTTGGATGTAACGGGTTAAACCCGCTTCATCGTGCACAATTTCCATGGCTCTACCGCCTAACACGTATGAAGGCCTAATTACTACTGGGTAACCAATTTTTAGTGCCACTTGGAGAGCTTCCTCTTCGGATCGCGCAGTTCCGTTGGAAGGCTGGACTAACTTCAGTTCACTTAATAGCACTTGAAAACGCTCGCGATCTTCCGCTAGATCAATCGCTTCTGGAGAAGTGCCTAAAATTGGGACACCGGAATTTTCAAGACCGGCAGCAAGTTTTAGCGGGGTCTGGCCCCCGTATTGAAGGATAACGCCCAATACTTCCCCCTTCTCCTGTTCTTTGTGGACGAGTTCTATTACATCCTCCGTCGTGAGGGGCTCAAAATAAAGACGATCGGATGTGTCATAATCAGTGGAAACTGTTTCCGGATTGCAATTCACCATTATTGTTTCCAAACCGGCTTCGTCTAACGCGTACACGGCATGCACACAGCAATAGTCAAATTCTATGCCTTGGCCGATCCGGTTCGGACCGCCACCAAGAATGATCACTTTTCTGCGCTCTGAGGGTTTGGCTTCGCAATCTACCTCTTCGTGAAATCCTCTCTCATATGTTGAATACATATAGGGTGTTTGCGAGCAAAATTCTGCTGCACAGGTGTCTATGCGCTTATATACTGGGTGCACATTTAATTTGGTTCTTCGTGAGACAACCGAAGCGCGAGTAACGCCCGCTAATTCAGCGAGACGTTCGTCAGAAAATCCCATGGCCTTTAAAGCGTGTAATTGTTTAGCTTCGGTCGGTATCCCCTCCGCGCTCACACTGTCTTCCGCAAAAATTATTTCTTGGAGACGTGCAATAAACCATGGGTCAAAACCAGAAGCATCGTGGATCGTATTTATGGATAACCCGTGACGCAAAGCCTGGGCTACAGTCAGAATTCTCTCCACTCCGGGCGTATTTAGTGCCCCTAAAATAGCGGACACGTCTACAGTAACTTCTCCCCCCGCTTGGGTGGAAATAGCTCCAGGAATCGCAATTTCGTTGAGACCGGTTCGGCCAGTTTCTGTTGACCGCAAAGCCTTCTGAAGAGATTCCTCAAATGTTCTGCCGATTGACATTGCTTCGCCCACAGACTTCATCTGTGTGTTTAGAATAGGCAATGTTCCCGGGAATTTTTCAAATGTGAACCTTGGGATTTTGGTGACGACATAGTCTATGGTCGGTTCGAATGATGCCGGTGTGACACCTGTGATGTCATTTTGTAGTTCATCCAGCGTGTATCCCACAGCGAGTTTGGCAGCTACTTTTGCAATCGGAAATCCTGTTGCTTTTGACGCAAGAGCCGACGACCGCGAAACACGTGGGTTCATCTCGATGATCACAAGTCGCCCGTCGCGGGGATTTACCGCGAATTGAACGTTAGAGCCACCTGTATCAACACCAATTTCTCGCAACACGCTAATAGAGGCACTGCGCATAATCTGATATTCCTTATCGGTAAGGGTCAGTGCGGGCGCAACTGTAATTGAATCCCCGGTATGTACTCCCATTGGGTCAATGTTTTCGATGGAACAAACAATGATGCAATTGTCGTTTTTATCTCGGATAACCTCCATTTCAAATTCTTTCCATCCAATGATGGATTCTTCTACCAGCACCTCGGTAGTGGGGGATGTGTCCAGTCCACGTCCGACAATTTCCACGAACTCTTCTATATTATAAGCGACCCCCCCGCCCGTTCCACCAAGAGTGAAAGAGGGTCGAATTATAGCCGGTAGATCTGTCTCTTCTAATATCTCTAAGGCTTCGTCTATTGAGTGTGCGATGCGGCCCCTAGGACTTTCCAATCCAATTCGGGACATTGCGGCCTGGAATAGTTCACGATCTTCCGCTTTATTTATGGCCTCTCGCGTTGCGCCAATTAATTCGACCCCTTGAGATTCAAGTATACCTAGTTTGGCTAATGATAACGCGGTATTTAAGGCAGTTTGACCTCCCATCGTGGGTAGGATTGCATCAGGCTTTTCCTGTTTAATGATCTTTGCCACGAATTCGGGGGTTACCGGTTCAACATATGTTGCGTCGGCAAATTCAGGATCAGTCATGATCGTTGCTGGGTTAGAATTTACAAGTACTACACGATACCCCTCGTCCTTCAGTGCCTTACAGGCCTGAGTTCCTGAATAGTCGAATTCGCACGCTTGACCGATAACTATGGGTCCGGCGCCGATGAGCAGAATTGTTTCGATGTCTTGGCGTTTGGGCATTTTAGTTAGTTCAAACTATGAGAACATAGGAGATGATTTGAAGGAGCAATTTCAGGCACTCTGATCCATTAGTCGGGTCACTTGCAACAAGCCTTTATCATGTGGGCCAATTATGGGGACGATTTCTGAGTCGTCCATCATATTCATCATATTTTGTTGCGCTTCTATTATCTCTTTGTCTTCCATGAAAGCACCAAGATTCGCTTCATACGCTTTTTGAGAAAGTTCATGATTGTCTAGTTTAAAGTTTCTTTTTACAGACCAATAATAATTCGTTTTCGTGCGGCTGCTCGGGGTTAGCACATTCAAAATTCTGAACTCTATTTCCTTGCAGTGTTCGTCTCTTTCCACAGACTGAACGCCAACCTTAATTATTACGGTGTAGGGCGGGTAAAAATTTACTTCTTGCCAATGGGTCACTCTGCCGCTGAAGTCCGCATGCATATGCATAAAGGGTGACGAACGTTCAATATTTTCCATCCGTCTTTTTATTATAACCATTTCTTCCGTTGACTCGACCTCGACAGGAAACTCGGTCACATCGTCCGTCGCAAGCGTTGAGCCATGCAGATATTTTGCGTGGGTCAAATCTGTGAGATTATCTCTTAAAAGCGTGTAATTACCCTCGACTTCTAGCATACCATGCCACCCGACCCAATCAGGGTCGTCAAAATAATGCAGCGGCGGGAGTGTTTTCTCTTCCGTCGGTCCCTTTTTCCCCATCCATATGAAAATGAGACCCCACCTTTCTTGAGTGGGGTAATTTTTTACACTAATCCCTTCCTGTATTTCGTTGGTACCCGGAACGGCTCTGCATTTGCCATTCATACCGAATTGAAAGCCATGGTATCCGCACTCAATATTGTCACCTTTGACTTTGCCTTTCGAAAGTGGAGCAAACCTATGCGGGCAAATATCTTTCAGTGCCACAATTTGTCCACTAATTGTGCGATAGACTACGAGTGGTTGGCCAAGAAGAAAAATTTGTTTCGGGGTTACGTTGTCAAAATCATCCGAGTATCCAGCCACGTACCAATTATCAGGCAAGAATTCATACATTACGAATTATCCCGCTTCACTTATTTTAAAGTTTTAATCTACCCTGTATCTGGGGTGAGTCTTCAGCGTATCGCATCGCACGGAAAACCCAATTCACATTGTCTCCGTCGGCTGCCGTACCATAATTAGGGTTGATATATTCCCAAACAATCTTTCCAGAAACGGTGACTTCAAATAACCTGCCATTCGTTCCCTCGTTTATCAGTGTATTTCCATTTGGCAGCCTGTCTTGTCCGCTAATGAAATGCGAGTAGAAGTAATTTTTCGGATTGTCCCTATATTCCCATACGACTTCATTGTTAGTAGTGGAAATCTCCAGAATGCGGGAATGTGGGTGCATTTCATGCGTATTTACACCATTTGCGAATACTAGGATATTGCCATTTTCTAACATTTGGGGGTCGTGTTGGCCCCCAAAAGAGACGTCGGTCATTTCCCATACGAAATCTTTGGTTTCTCGATCAATAATGCCAATTGTATTGAGGTGTCTTAAACTTGTAAGTACGTTTCCATTTGGAAGCGGAAATACGGTGTTACACCAGGCGTAGACGTGTTTGGGGTATAGCTGAAAGACGGGGTATTTTTCTATTTCCAAGTCTTGGGAATTCCACTCCCAGATAGTTTCTCCATCAGGTGAAACTTCTCGAATATAATCGTTGTAGACACCCTCTTCTCTCTCAGTTCCCTTGATGCCGCCGGTGATACGTGCACTGATTTCATCGGGCATCATAGACCAACCGGAATAGATCCAGTTTCCGTTCGGTAATTTATGAAAATCGTGGTGCTGCCAGGGATCAAAAAATTCCGATAAAATCCTGCCATCCCAGTCGACCTCACGCATGAGACCCCCTTGGGCCCCACCAGGAAAGGGAGGGCCGCCTTCGTGACCTGTATTTGCAGAATAAACTAAATTACCATTTTGAAGTAAACGCGCGTAACCTCCCGGGGTCCCCGGCAGGTCCCAATCATGAACGACTTCGCCCCGCATGTTGATTAGGAACGTCTTTTTCGTCCATAAGGGCGAAAAAAGTGTGAACCCATGGAACGCTTTTTCTTGGTCAAAAGTTATTAACCCAGTTTCCCGGACGCGCATATTTTTTTCCTTAAACTTTATTCCCGACGCAAATGTGAAATAATGATTATCCTATCGAAGCCACTATGGGAAGTAAGTCAGAAAGGGATTTGATGGACGTCATACCAAGCTATCCGCCAGTTCACTTTGGACCAGGGGCTATTAAACAACTAAACGAATGGCTCATAAGTAAATCTCTCAGAAACCCGCTCATTATCTCTGATCGAGGGCTGTCCGATGCGGGTGTGGTTGATACAGTGCTGGGGGTTCTGTCGCTTGAATTGCGCGCGTCAACTTTTTGTGGAATATCCGAAAATCCTACTTTCGGATGTGTTGAGGGTGCGGTAGAGATATATCGAGAAAATGACTGCGATTGTATCGTGGGTGTGGGTGGCGGGTCGGTGTTAGATGCTGGCAAAGCTCTACGAATTATTACGAACCACGACCTCCCCTTACTCGAATACCTTCAAAACCCCTCTCTGATTTCCGATAATGTTGCTCCGTACGCGACAGTGCCCACAACCGCTGGAACCGGTGCAGAGGTGACATTCGGTGGGGGTATACACCCTGTGGCGAATGCGCCGCCTCTTGGGCTGCGCAGTGTTTATTTACGCCCTGATATAGCCTTTTGTGATCCCAATCTAACAATTTCGCTGCCTCCTAAATTGACGGCGGCTACCGGTATGGATGCTCTTGTCCATTGTATCGAGGGTTATCTGTCGACGAATACAAACCTACCCGCAGAAGCTATAGCATTAGACGGCATCGCCCGTGCTTCGCAACACGTGCAGAGGGCCGTGGCAGACGGAAATGATCTTATCGCACGAACCAATATGTTAATGGCTGCCCTTGAAGGGGGGATGGCAATATACATGGGCCTGGGGCCCGTACATGCCCTGTCTATGGCCTTTGGCGACAGTCCGTTGCATCACGGAACGCTTGTGACCGTGTGCACGCCACCCGTCATGAGAGAGTTTAATGAAATTTCCGGAGATAAACTAAACCGTATCGCGTCCGCTATGGAAATTGAGGTAGGGGGAGCCGTTGGACATAGAATTGCGGATGCAATTGCTAAATTAAACAATGATATGGGTTTACCAAGCAGTGTCGCTGAAATGGGATATACCGGCCGATCTTTGGAAGAAGTTGTGGAAGCGGCCCACAGCAATTGGTTTAATGATACCTCTCCTAAAAAGTTTACCAAAAGCGTTTATAAAAACATTATTTCGGGACTATTATCGTAAATGTTTGGCTTAAATATAAAACTAATATTCATCTACATCATCGGCGTTTTATTCTCCCTATCCGCAATTTACACATCAACATTCGGTGTATTTGATGAGATATATCAACGGACCATTACGGTCGGAGCCTCTGTTGTATTGTCTTTATTTGCATTTCCGCTATTGGACAAAGCCCGATCAAATTGGCGATTGGGCAAATTCTTTTGTTGGCTTGTAGATGCCGTTTTTATGGGTCTGATAACACTCTCGATATTTTGGTTTTCCCAGGTATATGATGAGTTGGAGTCCGGCTTATATGAGTTTGATTCTCTCGATCTTACAATCGCGGGTGGAGGACTGTTAGCAGTCGTAGAGTTAACCCGCCGCGCGTTTGGAATGCCGTTAGCAAGCTTGGCGGTATTGTGCCTGGTATATGCACTTTTTGGTCAAGATCTGCCCTGGATATTCGCTCATGCAGGTTATGATCTAGAAAGCACGGTGCGTACTGTTTGGTATTCATTTGACGGGGTGTTCGGATTCATCGTGATTACCGTCATTTCCCTGATCTTTATATTTATAGTGTTTGGCGCTGTGCTTGAGGCAACAGGGGCTGGTGCTGTTCTCCTCCGAATAGCGGTAAGTTTGACGGGCGGGCTTCGGGGCGGCCCAGCACATGCTGCAATAGCGGCGAGTGGATTTTTTGGAACGATCTCGGGCAGTGTCTCCGCGAATGTCGTGGGCACTGGGGTCTTCACAATTCCTATGATAAAGGAGCGGGGCTTTAAAAATTCGTTTGCCGGTGGAGTGGAGGCTGCCGCTTCTACAGGCGGGCAAATTATGCCGCCTGTAATGGGTGCAGTCGCCTTCGTAATGGCTGATGTTACCGGTATTTCATATTTGACAATTGTTTGTGCGGCCTTGATACCCGCACTTTTTTATTATGGAAGTCTCTTTGTGGCGGTCTGGGTTGAGGCGGCGCGAAACAATATTGAACCTATACCAAAGAGTGAAAGACCCACGGTATCAGCCGCTGATTGGCGACTGTCTCTTATGTTTATTATCCCAATATTTGTGATTATTGGCGTGCTAATAAGTGGTAGGTCGGCCGCTATGGCGGGGCTAATGGCTACTGCGACAGGAGCTATTCTCGGTCTTATGAACCCAGAAGTCCGTCGAAAGCCTTCCGTTTATGTTACTGCTTTAGCGAAGGGTGGCGAGCAATGTGCGCGAATAATGGTTGCCGTCGCCGCCATTGGCATCATTGTGGGGGTAATGAATCTAACCGGGCTCGGCATTCGTTTTTCAAATATGATTCTTGCCTTCGCCGGGACAGAATTGTTTTTTGCACTGTGTCTCGTAGCTTTGGCCAGCGTCGTGTTGGGCATGGGACTCCCAACAATTCCTGCTTATCTCATTATTGTCCTTATTATGGGGCAGGCAATTGAACAACTAGGCGTGCCAAAGCTTCTAGTACACTTGTTTGTTTTGTACTTCGGTGTTTTGTCCGCGATCATTCCGCCCGTCGCCATTGCCGCATATGCCGCGGCGCCTATATCGGGGTCGAACCCCATTCCGACGGCGTTTCAAGCGCTTAGGCTGGCATTTGTTGGGTTCATAGTGCCCTTTATGTTCATCTATAACCCCTCGCTAACTCTGGTTGAAGGTTTTGAGTTTTTTCCCTTTGTGTCCGCCCTCTTTCGATTGGGTCTGGCGCTTTGGGTTATGACTACCGCCCTCGGAGGCGTTGCTCGGCGCAGATTATCGATGCTCTCTCGCGTCGCTCGGCTCGTGTTAGGGTTACTTCTGTTAATAGCGCACATAGAATTTCAGGTTGCCGGTTTGGTGGGGCTTTTGTGCCTTTTTGTTTACGAGAACCAAAAGGTGCGCAAGCTGGACCACAATGAAGATTAATCATAAGCTTCGAAAATCTGTGAAGATCTAGGGACCCCATTTTGAAGGTCTTGATATTCCGTATTAACTTATCGTCATGAAATAAAATTGGGAGGTGTTCAGTGAAGTTATTTAAATTAGCTGGCTATGTCGCGTTGGGGGCGGTTGCTCTCGTCCTATCGGGCAATGCCGAGGCAAAAAAATTCTACAAAATGTCTACCATCAGTTTGCCCACACCGTTTGCTATTAATACGACCTTTGTGAAACTCGTACAGAAGTATAATCCTGACATCGAAATACAGGTGACGGCGAGCGGAGCGGCTCCCCGCCACGCATTAGATGCGTCCAAGGGCAAAACCGATTTTTTAATGGGTGCTCCTGCTATACAATTTCTGATGTCCAAACAAATAGCGATGTTCAAAAAGGTTAAGAATTCAAAAGAACTGTCTCAAAATCTGCGAACAATATTTAACTATCGAATTGGATATTATCAGTTTGGTGTTTTTGAAAGCTCAGGGATAAAAAAGCTCGCTGATCTTAAAGGAAAGAGGGTGTTTCTCGGTCCACCCGCGGCAGTCCAGAGGAGGGTTGCGGGCGGCTTCGTTAAGGCAATAACGGGACTAGTACCGGGTAAAGATTATAAATCCGTCAACCTTGGTTTTTCTTCTGCTATGCAGGCATTTCAGGATCGTCAGATTGACGTTCTGGTAGCGAGCAGCAATCCGCCCGCCGCAAACTTTGTCCAGGCCGCTCTGACAAATAAAATTCGATTTCTGGGTGCAACGGATGCGGACTGGAAAAAACCCGCAATGAACAAAGTCATGCGTTTGCCGGGCCGGACGCGGGGCCAATTTCCAGCTGATATATATGGCAGCAATCAGGCCAACACAAAACCGGTTCAGACAATAGCGGCCTGGGTCGGATTGGTGACCCGCAAAGGTATACCTGAGGAAGTAATCTATAAAATGACCAAAACCTTCTGGGAACATATTGATGAAATGTATGCTGTTGGTCCTTGGGTGAAGGATGCCTTAAATCTTAAGAATGCGTTTACTCAACTTAATATGAAATTGCATTCTGGCGCCGTGAAGTACTACAAAGAACGGGGTATAAAATTGCCAAAATCGGCATTGTAATAATAGGCAAACCCAAGTCTGATTATCACACTAAGTGGGCAGCGCTAATGTGCTGCTCACTTTTTGCTTCCACTTACCATTAGTTCGACAAATTGTTCAAAGAGATAATAGCTGTCCTGCGGCCCCGGACTGGCCTCGGGATGATATTGGACAGAAAATATTGGTTGATCTTTTACGCGTAAACCCTCGTTAGTTCCGTCAAAAAGCGAAACGTGGGTTACTTCGACGGTTTTAGGAAGAGTTGTGTCATCAACCACAAAACCATGGTTCTGGCTGGTAATTTCTACTTTTCCCGTTGCAATGTGCTTGACTGGGTGATTGCCACCACGGTGACCGAGGTGCATTTTTTTTGTCTTGGCACCCAAGGCTAGGGCAAGAATTTGGTGTCCCAAACAAATACCAAACATCGGCACACCGAATTTTATGAGTTGTCGGATTACCGGTACAGTGTATTCACCCGTTGCGGCCGGATCACCGGGCCCATTCGAGAGAAAAATACCATCTGGTCTCAAACGAAGCACATCCTCTGCGGTAGTTGTTGCCGGGACGACCGTTATTTTACATCCGGCTGAGGCCAGGCTACGCAGTATATTTCGCTT
>CAZOHS010000062.1:0-13638 GCA_964579285.1 uncultured Rhodospirillaceae bacterium
ATGTCTGCGGCAATCTGGACTCTGGTGATCCGTGTGGAATATGTGCGGATGATCGACGACAATCATCCTCAATTTGTGTGGTAGAAGACATAGCGGATTTGTGGGCTTTAGAACGCACAGCTTCCTACCGTGGCGTCTATCATGTATTGGGTGGAACCTTATCAGCTCTAGATAATCGAGGACCTGAAGAACTAAAAATCAACACCCTCGTGGGGCGGGTTGCTGAAGGTGGGGTTTCGGAAGTTATTTTAGCCACATCTGCGACCGTCGAAGGCCAAACCACGGCTCACTATATAATTGATCGCCTTGAAGAGCTGCGGCTTAGTATAGATGCCGACTTTAATGTCTCTCGTCTTGCTCAAGGCGTGCCAATTGGAGGCGAACTAGAATACCTAGACGACGGAACGCTTTCTGCAGCACTTAAGGCCCGTAGACCGGTATAGTCATACTTTGTCAAAGTTATTCGGAGAATTTCTACTAAAATAACCGTCGTCAAGGTCTCACGTAAAAATATTCAATCGCATCCGATGTTATAACTTTTACCTATGACTTTTGTGATGAGATGCATTCTTGTAATGAAGTTTTAAAAGGTCGATCCCGTAGTCGTTTCCGTTTGGCGTCCGTACGATAGTGTGGACGTGGAATTTCGCGGGTTCTTTGTTTGTTAAGAACACGCCGGTGTGATGATCAAACTCGATAAACGTTACGGGACTTTGAATGCGGTAATAGAACGGGCTGTGTTCCTCGGTACCGCCAATCCAACAAAAGTGCGTGTCCCTAATGTGTTTCTCTATTGCTGTCATTCGTGCAGTGCGTGGTCCTGCTGGAAGTGTAATCAAGTAGGCCTCGATCAAGTCCAATAAACGCCGCTGTTGCAGCCTTGTCAGCATATCCGCGGCTAGTCCTTCGTACGGAACAATCCGGTTGTCCTGAAATGCACCTCCGAGATGGAGGTTATCAGCAAAATGTCGGCGGTCCTTCGGCAGATCTCCGCCCATCATGGAATGTGCAACGGTGGCAGTAATTTGTTGTTCTTCAGACAAACTCCGCATTAGGGCGAGCCCCTCTCGTTCTTCATCTTCGAAGAGTTTTAGCCCCAAAAATTTACCCTCATCTCCGTAGCTTGGTTCGGCGCCCATGAATGCAGGGGTTAAAACCATTTGATCACCGAGAAAAAAACAATTGAGGCACAGATGGTGTCCAAACAATTGCCATCCCCAGGGTTGATCCATAGAAGGGTGTCCGAATAGACAAAATATATATGTCCACTCCCCCAACACTAGGGGGGTACCAATCAGTTCTCCTAGGAAACCATTTAGGCGCATAACATCTCGGGACATCTCAAACCCGCGAGCACTCATACTCGCACGTACGACAGCCATCACGGATTCTCGGAGTTCAACTGGTTGTTCATCCAACCTCAGGCCGTGTGTCTCAACGAAAAGCTCAGTATTCTGCCAGTTGCGCCAGTTTTCAGAAGCAATTTCGAAATGCATTTTGGCCTTTTGATCGGGCGTTAGCACAGCCAATAGTTCTTCTACTGCTCGGATAGCGTTGGAATTTGGTGCCCCTTCGGGTTTGATGCTGAACAAATCCCGTTTTAATTGTCCATCCGTCGTGAGCCCCAGAAATGGGTTTGAAAAGAGTCCTCGCCAAGTTTTAAACAACCCTTGAGGCCGCTCTCCTCGCATTCGTGTCTGAGTGTGTGTCCGCGCATCTATCTTTGGGTCTCGAAGCGCGTTTGGTAAATAGTCCCGAAAATTTATTTTAGACATAACCAAGTTTATCCCCATGACCTTGAGCGGTTCAAATATTTATGGAGAACAATAAAAAGAATTATTTGATCTAGCTTCTTTTTGGCTTTCTACCGGTTGGTATTTAAATCTTGTCGCGCCTGGTCTCTAAGTGTTGCAAGCCTCTGTATATCCACATTTAGGCGCTGCGCTAATTTATTTATTCTCTTCTGTATAAACTGTCGGCGCGGTGTTTTGTTTTCTAATGTTGCCTCTAGTACAACCCAAAGTTTCAGCGCAGCCTGGAAATTGCCACGTTGAAAGTTTGCGAGGCCAATATAATATTGGGCGCGCGCATCGAGTGGATTGTGCCTCAGAGCTTTAGTAAAAAGTTTTTCGGCACGTGGTGTGACCGTACCATCGGCCGCGAAGGCTAATGCCTCACCCGCCCTCGACATATGTTCTGGCGCGCTTGGCGCAAGAGTATTTGCTTGAAGGTACGCGACCGCAGCACGTTCAAAATGCCCTATTCGAAATAAAATCTTTCCCAGTTGTACCCATGCTTTGATTTGTCCAGGATCTTCTTCCAGGCTTCCGGCGAGTTCTGAAACTCGCCTTGCAAGGTGTTTATTGTCCTGACCCGCGCCCGCCACCATATGTTCTGAAGTGGTGGGCTCAATGGCTAGGTCAGGGCGACCTATTTGCAAATAGATGATGAGAGAGGTGGTGGGGACACACAAGCCAATAATAATCGCAACCAGAAAAATTTTCCTTCTGGAAGTAGGTTTTAAAGCCCGCTGATTTGCAGAAGAAGAAAGGATACGACGGTGAATTTCGACGCGTGTTAGGTCGGCCTCTGCTGATGTAATCAATCTGAGTTCCAAATCACGATCTATGTCTTCGAGTTGATTCTTATGGATTTCTAGTTCGTTCCCCGAGAGGGCGGAATTTATTTTTGTCGGACGCACAAGTGGTCCGATTACAACTCCCACGGCCACCAAGGTCATTATAAAAAGTATGAAACTAAGGGTCATGTTTGTTTGGTTTTGCAAGAAGGTCTTGGACAAGCGCACTCTCATCCGAGTTAAGTGGCCTGACGGCGTTTTCGGTTGTTTTTTTTCGTCTTCGGAGCAAGAAAAAGATAAACGCTGCGCCAATGAATAGGATAATTGCTGGACCAGTCCAGAGGGCGGCCGTTAAAAATTTGAAAGGGGGCCGAAGAAGCACAAAATCCCCGTATCTTTCTACGACAAAGTCAATCACCTCATCATTCGTGTCTCCCGACATTATCCGTTTTCGCACCAGCATTCGAAGGTCCTTTGCGAGCAACGCGTCTGAATCATCGATGGACTGATTCTGGCAGACCAGGCAGCGCAATTCCTTACTTAACAAGCGAGCACGGGCCTCGAGTGCGTTGTCTTTAAGCATTTCGGCCGGTTCCACGGCAAACGCATTGGGGGCAAACAAAAAAATAGCAATTATTAGCCGCGCGATCATCGTGACACTTTATTCAGAATTGGTCGGATGACGGAGTTTAATTGTCCGGGGTTAATTGGGCCGACATGTCGGTACCGAATTCTCCCCGTTTGGTCGACGACAAAGGTTTCAGGGTAGCCGTATACTCCCCATTCGATCGCTACCCTTCCCTGGATGTCCGCACCAATTTTTGTGTATGGGTTACCCAGCATTTCGAGAAAAATACGCGCATCTCGGGGGGTATCACGATAGTTTATTCCATAAATTTTAACACCTTCGTCCGCTAGATCCATTAAGATTGGGTGTTCTGCTTGGCAAGGAGGGCACCAAGAAGCCCAGATATTTACGAGTGCTACTTTCCCTTTCAAGTCGGATGTCCTAAGGCCTTTGGTCTGTGCCTCCATGTTTTTAATAGGGGGCAATTTAAACTCAGGAATCGGCTTATTAATTAAGGCCGACGGCAATTGAAATGTGTTCTTTTCTCCGGAACCTAACTGCCAGAGGTATATACCGAGGAGACACGCTAATAATAGAAAGGCAAAAAGAGGTATGATTGCTAACGAGCGCATGTAAATTTCTATAGTGTTCCGCCAGCCCGTTTGGAGACACCAATTCGTTGTTGGCGGTCACTGAGAGATATTAGTCCACCAAAAGCCATAAAAATTGCTCCTGCCCAAATCCATGGAACCAGGGGATTGTAATAGATACGGACGGTCCAAGCCCCGTTGTCATTCTTTTCTCCTAACACGATGTATACGTCGGCAACCATTGTAGTATATATCGCCGCCTCGGTGGTTGTGGACCCTTCAATTGTGTACGTTCGTTTTTCGGGCAATAGACTGGTTATTTTCTTTTGGTTTGTGCTGAGGTCAAAAATACCGCGAATAGCGGTATAGTTAGGCCCGGTTATGGTTTGAACGCCTCGGAAGGTAATTTGGTAATCCGCAAGTGCCACAGTGTCATTAGGTTTGATTGCTGTTATTTGTTCCATTTGCCAAGCTGTTGAAGCTGTTATTCCAGCGACGATAATCCCTAAGCCGCCATGTGCGATCGCGGTAGACCATGCAGAACGCGGCAAACGTCTCACCCTAAGGAGGCTCTCTCCTAAAGATACTTTCAAAAACCCCACTCGTTCCAATAGACCAATGACGCTGCCAACGACGAGCCAAGCGCTTATGCCCATGGCCAATGCGACTACTGGCTCGGTTATCCCAGCGAAAAATACAGTACAAATTGCCCCTGTGACTGCTGTGAGCGCTGCTATCTTTAGGCGTTCTAAAACACCCATTAAATCTCCCTGTTTCCAGGCCAACATTGCACCGATCGGGCAGGCGATCAGCAACGGCAACATGAGGGGGACGAATGTGGCATTAAAGTACGGTGCCCCGACTGAAATTTTACCAAGATTGAGCGCATCAAGAGCCAATGGGTATAGGGTCCCCAGAAATACTACAGCGCACGCTGTCGCCAACAACAAATTATTCAAAATCAACGCACCTTCACGACTTATTGGCGAAAAGCTTCCAGTTCCCTTTATTGCCGGGGCTCGAATTGCAAAAAGGGTTAATCCACCCCCGACAAAAAATATAAGAAGAACGAGAATAAATACTCCGCGCTCGGGGTCGGTCGCAAAGGTGTGGACGGAAGTAAGAACGCCTGACCTCACAAGAAAGGTTCCGAGTAGGGACATCCCGAACGTCATTATTGCGAGAAAAATTGTCCAGGTTTTGATTGTATCACGTTTCTCTACCACCAGCGCCGAATGAAGTAGTGCGGTACCAACAAGCCAGGGCATAAACGACGCATTTTCGACAGGATCCCAAAACCACCATCCACCCCAGCCAAGCTCGTAATACGCCCACCAGCTACCCAGCGCTATCCCGATTGTCAGGGTAGTCCACGCCGCCATAGTCCACGGTCGCACCCACCGCGCCCAGGCAGGGTCAACCCGCCCCTCTATAAGGGCTGCAATAGCGAAGGAGAACGCAACCGAAAATCCTACATAACCCAAGTAAAGGAATGGCGGGTGAAATGCCAGGCCAGGGTCTTGCAACAAAGGATTCAAGCCACTGCCTTCTATCGGTGCAGGGTCCAAGCGCGTGAAAGGATTGGAGGTAAACAGGATAAATGCCAGAAACCCAAGACCAATTATTCCCTGTATGCCGAGCACTCTGGAATGCAATATAACGGGAAGTTTGTGTCCGAATTCAGCTATTAGCACTCCAAAAAAAGAAAGAACGAGCACCCACAACAACATCGAACCTTCATGATTGCCCCAAACGCCGGCCACTTTATAGAGCATAGGCTTGAGTGTGTGGGAATGCTGCGCCACTATGGCAATTGAAAAGTCAGAGACGATATTGGCATACATCAGCGCCCCAAAAGCGACCGCTATAAAAAAGAAATGCCCCCGCGCTGCCAGCGGTCCAATCTTCATTAAGGTAATATTGCCTTGGCTGGCGCCGATCAATGGCGCTACTCCTTGCAAAATGGCCAGTGAAAACGCAAGCATCAAAGCATAAAGACCAACTTCCGCGATCATTTTTCCGTTACCTGCGGTTTCACGCCTTTCCAACGCCCTGATTTCTTTAAGGCAGTTGCCACTTCCTCGGGCATATAATTTTCGTCATGTTTGGCAAGGACCTCGTCAGCTTTAAAAATTCCATCAGGGGTCAGGTAACCTTCCACGACGACGCCTTGTCCTTCCCGGAACAGGTCTGGCACAAGCCCCTTATATATAACCTGAATTTCATGGGAGATATCAGTTACGAAAAATGTGTGTTCAGAGCCGGTTTTTTTCTTCCAACTATTCTGCTTTACAAGGCCCCCAATTCGAAAACGTTTTTCCAAGGGAAGGTCGGCACGCTCGACGATGTCTGTAGGTGTGTGGAAAAATACGATGTTGTCCTCGAGGGCGTTTAAGACCAATAAAAGTGCTAAACTGAAGATGGATCCGCACACAAGAATTAAGCTCAGTCTACGTCCTTTTCGCGTCATTTAGTCTTACCCAATTGTTTTGTTTGGGCGGCGTACCAACTTCTGTTCAATTTGCCCTAGTTCGCGTTCTTTTGCCCTCATTCTCCAAACACTGAAACCGGTTAAGCCGCCAAGGATAAGTAACGCTATCAGCCAAGCTGGCCAGACAAAGGCAGCATATCCTCCCATATGAAAAAATTCAGTCACGATTTTTCCTCACTTATCTGTGCATTCCCGTACTCATCTAAACCATCACGTTGCTTGTTCAGGATTTAGCTATTTTTGAAAACATCTTTGGGCCTTCATAGGATCTTTTAGGGGTTTCTCCATACTATTTATAAAACGTTCGGTTGGCTCGAAGCGCATTCACGCGCCTAGAGGCTAATTCAGTTCGAGTTCGAACTATCACCACCGCAAAGAAAAGTGTGACAAAACCGAACGCCATAAGAAGCAGGGGTATCAGCATAGATAGATGGATCGACGGTAGATCCATTTTCATTACACTTGCAGGCTGGTGGAGTGTATTCCACCAGTCCACCGAAAATTTAATTACTGGGAGGACGGCAGAACCGATGAGCGCCAGTACAGCAGCACTTTTTTCGCCCCTGCTGGGATTTTCGAAAGCATTAGCTAGAGCGATATAGCCGACGTATATAAAGAATAACACGAGTACAGATGTGAGCCGTGCGTCCCAAACCCACCAGGTGCCCCACATAGGTTTTCCCCAAAATGAACCAGTCACGAGACACACCAAAGTAAAACACGCGCCCACCGGAGCCGCCGCAGTAGCCGAGATGTGGGCAATGGGATGTTTCCAAATCAATCCGGTTGCGCTTGCTATAACGATGAAAGCGTATGCGAACATAGCCATCCAGGCAGCGGGGACATGGACATACATTATCCTGACCGTTTGACCTTGCTGATAATCTGCAGGCGATGCGGCAAATGAAAAATAAATGCCGGCTGTTATCAGAGCGACACTTATCCACGTACACCAGGGCAAAACAGCATTGGCAAACCGAAGGAACCGCGTAGGATTGGCAAACCTATGTAGCATTTCAATATTGGTGGCCAGGAAAAACCATAAAATACTTTTCTGAGCCTCTACGTTCTTAATAGTAATAGCATTAAAAGTTTAGAATACATTGAGGAAGTAATGTTAAGGAAGTAAATGGCAATTGATGGTCCGAAAAACATTGTTACAGAAACACCTTAAAATAATATTCCACCTGGCCATGATTTACTTAATCAATAGCGCTTCGAAGGACACGCGAACAGGACCAAGGACAACTGACCAAACAAATTAGAAAGATAGCTGTCAGTATGAGAAATGGTTGGGTCACCGCATAGCCCTGGATTGTCGCCTCGACAGTTCCCACTCCAAAAATCAGGACGGGAACTAACAGCGGGAGGACGAGCACTGAGAGCAAAACCCCGCTTCGTCGAGACCCTAATGTAAGTGCGGCGCCAAGTGCGCCAATAAGGCTTATAATCGCTGTGCCGAGTGCTAAAGTTGCAGCAAGTACCCCATACCCGTCTGGATCAAGATGCAACATGACCGCGATAAAGGGTGAAACCACTACCAACGGAAGACCCGTGGTGAGCCAGTGGGCCGCAATTTTAGCCAAAGCGCTGACCCAAAGTGTCTGTGGAGATACTATTAATAGTTCCAGCGTTCCGTCTTGATAGTCAGCATGGAAAAGGCGGTCGAACGATAACATAGTTGCGAAGAGTGCTGTAACCCACAGGATCCCAGGAGCAATGCGTGTGAGCATGTTTGGTTCCGGCCCTAATCCTAGCGGAAAAAGGCAGGCCGCTATGCCCAAAAACAAGATTATTGCCAAGCTGTCGCTCATTTCTCGAGCAGCAATACGGAGATCGATCCGAACAAGAGCGCAAAAACCCCTCATATCATGTCTCCCCATATTGTTGTGTCAGTGTACGCAAACGTCTCGAGATTAATCGTTTTAAAATCTGCTAACTCAAGTGGAGCGTTGGTTGATATGACGACCATACCGCCTTTTGTTCTGTGTTTTGTAATTTCTGTGTAAACTATTTCGGCAGAATTTTGATCCAGCGAGACAAATGGTTCATCTAGCAGCCAGATCGATGCGGGGCTACATAAAATTCGGGACAGAGCCACCCGGCGTGTTTGGCCGGCTGACAATAACCGCGCCGGTAAATTGGAAAATTTGCTTAAACCTAATGTGCTGAGAGCCTCTCCGACATCATTTTGGCTTGGTCTCAAAGCACTGTAAAAATTAAGGTTTTCCCGTACTGACAGTGCGGGTTTAACAGCGTTCTGGTGCCCAAGGTAATGGATGTCGTTAAAAAATGGCACGGGGTCGTCGGGCACAGCTTGACCGCGCCATTTTATAATGCCCGCAGTCGGTGGAGAAAGACCTGCCATCACACGAAGTAAGCTTGTTTTCCCGGAGCCATTAGGTCCGGAAAGCACAAGAGCTTCCCCAGGGTTAAGCGTGAAGTTTAGCCCAGTAAAAATAATACGATCGCCTCGTACGCAGGTAAGACCGGTGCCGGTAAAGTGGTCCATTAACTTTGGGATAGCTTATAAACGCCCACTTGTCATTGTTATACCTATTGGATTTAACAAAAATAGCCGTTAGTTTCCGGCCACATCAATTACAAGGGAGGCGTCAGGTGAGCGCAACCGGACAGGATACGCTTAAAGCCCGCCGCACGTTAGAGGTCGGCTCAAAGTCCTATGACTATTTCAGCTTGGACACGATATCTGAAGCCGGATTTGGTGATATTTCTAGGATGCCTTATTCGCTCAAGGTTTTATTAGAAAATCTGCTTCGTTACGAAGACGGCAGGTCAGTTACTATAGAGGACATAGAAATAGCTGCTAAATGGGTAGAGAGCCAAAAGTCTGATCTTGAAATAGCGTACCGCCCTGCGCGGATCCTGCTTCAGGATTTCACCGGCGTTCCCGCTGTCGTCGATTTGGCCGCAATGCGAGACGCTATGGTTGAGCTTGGTGGTGATCCCCAAAAGATAAACCCCCTTAATGCGGTAGATCTGGTGATTGATCACTCTGTAATGATCGATGAGCATGGCACGGATGGAGCATTCGACAAAAATGTCCAACTTGAGTTTGAGAGAAACAAAGAGAGATACGAGTTTCTAAGCTGGGGTTCAAAGGCTTTTAATAACTTTCGGGTAGTTCCCCCGGGGACCGGTATTTGTCATCAGGTTAATCTTGAATATCTATCTCAGACCGTATGGGTAAGCCCGAATGGCGAAGGGCGAGCTCTGGCTTACCCTGATACTGTGGTGGGCACCGATAGCCACACCACGATGGTCAACGGAATGGCAGTTTTGTCGTGGGGTGTTGGCGGTATAGAGGCTGAGGCTGCAATGTTAGGACAGCCAATTTCTATGTTACTACCCGAAGTGGTCGGCTTTAAGCTCACGGGAACCCTGAAAGAGGGTACCACGGCTACCGATTTGGTGCTGACGGTAACCCAAATGCTCCGTGCGCACGGTGTAGTCGGAAAATTTGTGGAATTCTATGGCCCAGGTGTGGGCACGCTAGCGCTCCCCGACAGAGCCACTATTGGTAATATGGCGCCAGAGTATGGCGCAACGTGTGGATTTTTTCCAATCGATTCCGAAACATGTGACTACCTGAGGTTTACAGGAAGAGATGAAGAAAAGGTGGCATTAGTCGAGGCCTACGCGAAGGCTCAGGGAATGTGGCGTGATCAAAATTCGCTCGACCCGGTCTTTACCGATACACTGGAATTGGATTTAAACACTGTGGAACCGTCACTTGCTGGGCCAAAGCGCCCACAAGATCGCGTGTTATTATCTGATGTCCCGACCACGGCTGTTAAAGCCATCTCTGATCATCGGGGTTCTGAGACAGTATCTTCTGATCTCAATGCTCGGGTTACCGATGGTGACTTTGCCGTCGAAGATGGCGATGTCGTGATTGCGGCAATTACCAGTTGCACGAACACATCAAATCCCTCAGTTCTTATTGGGGCAGGTTTGCTTGCGCGTAATGCCGTCTCTCTGGGTCTAACGGTGAAACCGTGGGTTAAGACCTCACTCGCGCCTGGAAGCCAGGTAGTAAGAGATTATCTCGAGAAAGCGGACCTTCAAACAGACCTTGATGCGCTGGGGTTCAACATAGTTGGTTTTGGTTGCACAACCTGTATCGGAAACTCGGGTCCCTTACCCCCAAAAGTGGACACCGCAATAGACGATGGAGATTTAGTTGTCGGTGCGGTCCTTTCTGGAAACCGGAATTTTGAGGGGCGCGTACACCAGCAAGTGCGTGCGAACTTTCTTGCCTCGCCTCCGTTAGTTGTCGCCTACGCACTCGCAGGTTCTCTCAAGATCAATCTCGCTGTTGATCCTCTAGGAACGGATAAAGATGGAAAGTTAGTTTATCTTCGTGACGTTTGGCCAACAAACGAAGAGATTCATAACACCATGCGTGAATGTTTGACGGCGGATATGTATCGCAGTCGGTACGACAATGTTTTTGAGGGGCCAGAAGAATGGCGTACGATCAGTAGCACCGAATCTGAAACCTATGCCTGGCAGGATGCAAGTACGTATGTGAAGTTTCCCTCGTTTTTTGAGGGGATGGAGCGTGAGCCCGATGCTATCACGGATATTATTGGCGCCCGTCCTTTATTGATCCTCGCCGACTCTGTGACTACTGACCACATTTCACCCGCTGGCTCAATTCAGCGTGAAAGCCCAGCGGGCGAATATTTACTTGAACGGCAAATTAGGCCCGCCCAATTTAATTCTTATGGTTCACGAAGAGGAAATCACGAAGTTATGATGCGGGGAACCTTCGCAAATATCCGCATTCGTAACGAGATGGTGCCGGGGATAGAGGGGGGCTTCACAAAACACCATCCTTCGGGCCAGGAATTGCCCGTATATGATGCCGCGATAAGGTATGCGAACGAGGGTGTGCCATTGGTGATAGTTGGAGGGAAGGAGTATGGAACAGGCTCCTCTCGCGACTGGGCGGCTAAGGGTACTAAGTTGCTTGGTGCTAGTGCTGTCATCGTCGAGAGTTTCGAGCGGATCCACAGGTCTAATCTAATCGGAATGGGCGTCTTACCACTTCAGTTTACCGATAACGATACAAGGCTTTCACTCCACTTGGATGGTTCTGAGACCTTGGACATCGAGGGTATCGCCGAAGACCTCCGCCCCCGAGGTGAATTGCTATGTACAATACATCGTCAGGATGGTTCTAATTCAAAGATCAAACTTTTGTGCCGGATAGATACGTTGGACGAGCTCGACTACTACAAGCACGGTGGCATCCTGCAATATGTGATCCGCAATATGCTAGATGCCGCTTAAGGGCGATACGAATTTTAGTTGCACACTTAATTTATTGGTTGTTTATATCAGTCCAGGTCGTTCTAACGGCTACGCGAGCTTAGCCTCGCTCGTCTATCATCGCACGGCCGCTTTCGAGCGCACTGGTCTCCCAATCGACAATATGGTGAGCAGCGCTGGCCAGCAAATTCCGGTATTTTCGTTCGAGTGGATTATCACTAAATATGGCTCGGCCGCCGGCTGCATTAAATAAGCGTGTTCCAGAGTTTAATGCGGTTCGGCAGGCCCAAGCTGAATCTCGTTTAGCTTGGAGTAACTCTATTTGCGATAATTCAGTTCCCGTATCTAACAATGCCATGGCCTCGACAACGGTCGTTGTGTTTAAAGCCTTGGCGGCCTCAATGGCCGCACCGCACTCACCAGCTACAATATGACTTGAAGGTTTTTCACTGACTTTTGTCCCCCGTGAAATTCGCTTGTTAGTGTATTTAAGCCACTCATCCATCAACCCCTGGGCCATTCCTATGGTCATGGCCGCAAAGATAGACGGGGTTAGAAAGCCGCGCGGCAAGCGATACACCCCCTGCGGATGCTCTTTTGACCCAGGTCCGCGTCCTTGGCGCGCGAGATTACCGTCTAACACTCCATATTCCGGGATAAATACGTCTTTTACTTCAAAACTTTTCGATCCTGTTCCTTCTAGACCGATCGTATTCCAGTCGTCTATTACTTTGGCATCGGGGCGCCGTAAGAGGAAAAAATGGGGCCCGTCCTTCTTATCACCCTGTATGATAAAACCAGTACTAATTAACCAGTCTGCATGATCTATGCCGCTAGCAAATCCAAAACGGCCCGACAATCTGAAACCGTTGCGGACAGGCGTCGCGATACCCGTCGGATCAAACGAAGCCGACAGAACAGCATTTGGATTGTCCGTCCATACAGCTTCCTGCGCTTGTAGGGGAAAGGTTCCCAACAGTTGTGCGTGGTCGGCCATGATTGCCTGTACCCAGCCTTGAGCACCGTCAGCTCTGCATAAACGCTCAGCAACTCCGCATAAAACGTCCCATCCCATGGCATATCCGCCAAACCGTGTTGGCTGTGTCATCTTAGTTAGTCCGGCTTTTCTAAAATCCGCTATCGATTCTGCTGACACACATTTATTAGCCTCGCAAATCGCAGCACGTTCTCTCAAAGCTGGCTGAAGTGCGTCCGCCCGCGAATAAAACAACTCTGCGGTTGGTAGCCCTAATTCCCTGTTATTTTCTATCGTATCCGGCATTTTCACTCACAGAGCAATTAAATGAAATTACTTTGCTGGATAATCAAGTAAAAGATCCGAGTACACAATATATTTGCCATAAAAACACATCCTGTTAATCTCACTCCAATTCTTTCCAACGATATAATAGCAAAACGATGGAGAAATAGCCGGTATGGGAAAGGTGCTGACTCAAGAACAGATTGAACACTATCACCGAGAGGGATATTTGTTTCCACTTGACGGTATTTCTAAGGACCGGTGCAACGAGCTTCTGGCAGGGGTTGAGCGTTTTGAGAAGGAACATGGCGTCAATCCTGGCTTGTTTAAACTCAAAGGTCATCTAACCATGAAGGAGACTTGGGACTTTATTCGTGAACCGGCAATTCTTGATGTCGCAGAAGATCTTATTGGACCAAATATACTGGCATTTGGATCGCGGTTCTGGGTGAAGCCCGGTGGTGACGGGTCCTTCGTATCATGGCACCAAGATTCTGCGTATTTCGGGTGTGAACCTCACGACATGGTGACGTGTTGGGTGGCGTTAACGCCGGCAAATATCACTAATGGATGTATGCGGGCTATGCCGACTTCGCATAAGCATGGTTACGATCATGACGAGTCTCATGAAAATGCACCAGGGGATGCTCCAGGTGAGAAGAAAAACCTTTTGGGGCGTGGTCAAACAATAAGAGGCCTTGACGAGAACAAGGCAGTCCATATGGAATTGGAGCAAGGACAATTCTCAATCCATAATGAGCGTACTGCGCACGCATCAGGGCCGAATACTACCGAGAGTGTTCGTATCGGGTATTCATTTTTCCTTATTCCTCCCCACGTTAAATCGACACT
>CAZOHS010000063.1:0-13592 GCA_964579285.1 uncultured Rhodospirillaceae bacterium
AGCAACAGAATACGAGAAAATATACAACTTGTCTGGCCTGACATTTCCCAGACAAGGGTGGAAGAAATTGTAAAGGGGGTTTGGGATAATTTTGCTCGTGTCCCAAATGAATATTGGCACCTACAACAGATCCGGAAAGATCAGGACGATCGGATCGAAATAGTGGGGACAGAAAACCTGGAACTCCTGCGACATAGCGGTAAATCTGGGATCATTTTTACAGCCCACATGGGCAACTGGGAAATGATAACAGTTGCCCTCCAGAAGAAAAATTTACCACTCACAGTCGTATATCGTCCCGCCAATAACCCGCTTGTCGATGCATGTATCCGCGATTGGCAACGCGCGGGTGATGTTGAATTAGTAATGAAGGGACGAGATGGCGCACGCCGGCTCATAGAAGTCCTAAACGGCGAACGGCATACCATCATGCTCGTAGACGTTCGAATGAACGACGGTGTTCGGGTACCATTCCTTGGTTTGGACGCTATGACACCCTCCGCTCCAGCCGCGCTCGCGTTGAGAAGCAAATCATTACTGGTCCCTGTTCGCACGGAGCGAACAGGATCCGCGCATTTCCGGGTAACAGTTGAAAAACCTTGGCAACCAGTGTCGACCGGTAATCGGGCTGCAGACATCCAAGAGACAATGACGTGGGTAAACGGACGTATTAGTCAGTGGATTGAGGAACGCCCCGAGCAGTGGATGTGGTTGCATCGCCGATGGGGTAAAAACCCTGTTCGTTAAACAACATGTGGTATTATTTATTACGGTTTAAATTGACGAATAACATCGGATCCAGTCGCGTCTGAAACCAATTTACCCTCCAATCCAAGTGGGGTCCTGTTGAACGACCTGTTGACCCAACCAACCCAATTGTCTGCCCCTGTGTGACGCGATCACCAACCCCAACAAATAATGACCGCAAGTGAGAATATACTGTCGACAAACCATGCCCATGATCAACAATGACTGTACCGCCAGTAAAGTAAAGATCCTTTTCTGCAAGCGAGACTGCTCCGTCAGCAGATGCAATAACTTTAGTTCCAGCAGGTGCAGCTATATCTAAACCCAAGTGTGGCCGACGTGGCCGTCCATTAAGCACTCTTTGGCTGCCATATACTCCCGAAATCTCGCCTTTAACTGGCAATACCAGGCCTTTAGAAAAATTGTTAAGGGGCGTGAAAATCGATCTTGCCGTATAAATAAGCTTAGCCTCGCGGCGGATTTTCCCGAAATCACTTTCTGCCGGCGTGACCATTCTGCGTGGCAAGCCATCGATCCGCTGAACCAAATATTTACGCTGTTTTACATTAATTCGACGGTGTATCTTACGGCCGTCTGTAAATACCGCGGAAATTTCAATTTTTTCCTTATTGTCGTGACTAAAACCAAAAATAAACGTGCCTTTATTGTCGACCCTAATATCGCGTTTGAACAATGTTATCCGCGTTCCAGGGTCGGTACGTCCGATTACAAGACCGCCTTGCACGAAATTACCATTCAAGGTTAGATTTCCGGCCACCGCCGGCGAATACACGAAAGCTGTCACTAATAAAGTTGGTATAAAAAACCACACTAAAATAATGATCCTTGGCCACCCGTATCACCGTTTACATCTTTTTTTATTTCTCCTCCGGTGGATTTCCGCTTTTTTTCGTTTTTCGCCGAACTGTGGTCTTTTACCACAGCTAACACTGCCCCATCAGAAAAGTTGATGGATATTTCTTGATCCTGTTCCACAACCCCTGCTGACAGAATGGCCTCCCCCTCTTTATTACGAACCAGGGCGAAGCCGCGCTCTAAAACACGCTGAAAGGAGACGCTTTCAAGTAGTTGGCCGGTGGAATTCAGTTTTGCCTCTAAATTTTGAATTGTGCGATTCACGCCGCCGGTCATCCTGCCCGCGGATGAAAGCGTATCAAAATGCAAAAGGAGGTCTCGAACACGAGCACGCAAATTAACGTTCAGGTATCGAGAGACTTGGCCGAAATCCTTCGATTTTAATTCAATAACATGGCGCGGGTGTTGTAGTGTAGCGCTCGCGGTTGATAAACGAGAGTTGGCTCGTTCAATTTGGCGAATGATTGTTTGTGATAGGCGCTCACTATTAAAATCAAGGGTTTGCATTGCCGTATCTAACAGCGTCTCTGAACGCGGCAAACCCCGAGATAGCCCGTCTAACCGTGTCCGCCGGTCCTCCATCAGTCTCCCTATCCCGCGTACTAAACGACCATCATTATCGATCACCTGCGTAAGAAGTTCGTTGCGCACCGGAACCGATAGTTCTGCCGCCGCCGTAGGGGTCGACGCACGGCAATCAGCTGCAAAATCGATGAGCGTCGTGTCCGTTTCGTGACCTACTGCGGAGATGAGAGGTATATCGGACGCGAAGGCTGCGCGGACCACGAGTTCATCATTAAATTGCCATAGGTCCTCTAAACTGCCTCCTCCACGCGCGATAATAAGCACATCCGGTTTAGAAATGGTTCCATCTAATGGAATAGAATTAAAGCCTTCGATCGCTTCAGCTATTTTTTTTGCGGCTCCATCTCCCTGAACAGGAACTGGCCATAACAGTACATTTCGGGGAAATCGATCTTCAAGTCGATTTAAAATATCTCGAATTACAGCCCCCGTAGGTGACGTGATCACACCAATAACTTCTGGCAAGAATGGTATGTCCTTTTTCTGGTCTTGATCAAACAACCCCGCGGCAGCCAGTTTTTTACGTCGGTCCTCAAGTAGTTTAAGTAAGGCGCCCTCCCCGGCCAATTCGACATTCTCGACGACGATTTGATACCTGGAACTCTTCGGGTAGGACGAAATTCGACCCGTAAGAATTACTTCCATGCCCTCTTCAAGACGAAGCTTGATATTATTTACACTGCCGCGCCAAGCCACGGCGTCTATTGCCGCATCGGCGTCCTTCAGAGTGAAATAAAGATGACCGGAACCATGATAATTGGGTCTTCCAACTTCTCCACGCACTCGTATACGGCCAAATGCACCCTCCAAGGTTCGCTTGACCGCTTGAGAAATCTCACTGACCGAAAACTCGGCGACGTTATTGGCCGCGTTTGTCTGGTCGTTGTTATTGAATAATTGATCAACCATCGTGATTCGCATTCTATATCATCAAATGATTCCGTTACCACTGTTGGTAGCACAATAAAATGGAGTAAATGATGAAAGTTCTTGTCGTAGGCGGCGGGGGTCGTGAGCACGCTCTGTGTTGGGCTATCGCTGGCTCACCGTTAGTAGAAAAACTTTGGTGTGCTCCTGGAAATGCAGGAATAGCAGAAGAAGCAGAATGTATATCGATTCAAGCCGACGACATAGAGGGAATAATAGAATTCTCTGTTGAACAGAAGGTTGATTTAGTAATTATCGGACCGGAGGCTCCACTAGTGCTTGGGCTTGCCGACCGCCTAAATGAAAAGAATATTCGTGCATTTGGCCCAAGTGCTAAAGCCGCAATCCTTGAGGGCTCGAAAGGCTTTATGAAAGATTTGTGTGCTCGTCATGGGATTCCCACTGCGGAGTATGGCCGGTTTAAAGACGTCAAAGCGGCTAAAAATTTCGTTGCAGAACGGGGTTCACCAATCGTGGTGAAGGCCGATGGCCTCGCGGCCGGGAAGGGTGTGATTATTTGCGATACGGTGGAAGCCGCTAATGGCGCTATTGATGACATGATGATCGAAAATTCATTCGGCCATGCCGGTTCCGAAATAGTAATTGAGGAATTTATGGAGGGCGAAGAAGTAAGCTTTTTTGCACTTGTCGATGGCAAACACGCTTTACCCCTTGCTTCAGCCCAAGACCACAAAAGAGTGGGAGAAGGGGATACCGGGGCAAATACAGGTGGCATGGGCGCCTATTCACCCGCGCCCATTATGACTGATCAACTTACTCAACTGGTAATGGACACAATAATTCACCCGACCGTCGACGCAATGAATGAAGCGGGAGTTCCGTATAAAGGAGTTTTGTATGCGGGGCTAATGCTCACGGAGGAAGGACCTAAATTATTGGAATATAATGTTCGCTTCGGTGACCCTGAATGCCAAGTTCTTATGAAACGGCTAATGTCAGATATACTGCCTGCGCTAATCGCAGTTTGTGACGGCGAACTAAAGGATTTTGATATAAGATGGTTCGACGACGCCGCGCTAGTAGTAGTAATGGCGGCAAACGGGTATCCCGGCAAATATCAGTCTGGTTCTGTAATCAACGGCTTACAACCGGCAGGGCAGGTCGACGAGACCCTGATATTTCACGCCGGCACAATTAAAAACGAAGATGGTGAAACGGTGGCGAGGGGCGGCAGGGTCCTGGGGGTTACTTCTAGCGGTCAAACCATAGACGACGCGATGCAACGTGCTTATCAGGCAGTTGACCGGATCGATTGGCCACAAGGTTTTTGTCGCCGCGATATCGGTTGGCGAGCGGTTTAAACCTGGTCAGATGTTCTTGATTCCTGCCGCGCTAGCCAAGTAGATGCCAATACTATGAGAGCTGCTCCCAGCCATACCCAGACCCCGGGAAATTCGGAAAACATAAACCAACCGACGATTGCTGCCCATATCAGCCGAGCAAAAACCACCGGTTCTATAAGTGAAATATCGGCTATTTTATAAGCGGTCGTAAGAAGCATATGACCACAACTGGCTAAAAAACCAATCATTATCATCATAACAAGCTGAGACCAGGTAGGGGTTTGCCAAACAAACAACAAGGCCACGCCCGAGGGTACCATCATAGTCAGAGATAGATACGCTACGATGGTTGACGGTTGGTCTGTGCGAGCCAACGATTTTGCAATCAACTTCGAACACGTTACGCAAAGCATTGAGACTAGAACCAAAATCATCCCTAGATTAATTTCCTGAAAACCTGGCCGAACAATTATTAATGTACCCGCAAATCCAACACCGAGAGCAATCCAACGGGGCCCACGTATAGTTTCCCCAAGTATAAATATAGCACCCAGTGCAACGAACAGTGGACCCGTAAGTGACAAGGCGGTCGCATCACCTAACGGCACGAGACTAAGTGCTGTGAACCACAATAACAGGGATGCCCCATTGAACAGACCGCGCAACATATGCAAAGGGAAACGAGCCGTTTTCAATATAGACAAACGTGTTCGAAGAAGAATGGGCGTAAAGAAAACAAAACCAAAGAAAGCTCGGAAAAATGCTATTTCCATCGCATCTAAATCTTGAGATAGCAGGCGAACCGAACCGTGCATCGACGCGAAGAATGCGCCGGACGCTATTGCTAAAATGATGCCGCGCACGGGCGTTGACACGGTCTCCATTTCTTCAATGTATCGGATGGGGTTTTTCAAATTCATCTATTCTCAAATGCGCAGTTAATAAGACATCCGTCAATCCGCTGCGGTGTTTTAACTCCCGTTTGGATATTTTAGGGTGTAATAAAGTATTCCGTAATGGGAAGGTCTTAAGGTGAAAGAAAATCAAATTAAAAAAGTATGGAACGAAGGGCGTCCTGCAGTGAACGTTTTTCTGTGCATCCCTAGCTCCTTTGCTGCCGAGGTGATGGCATCATTGGGTTGGGACGCCGTGACCGTTGATATGCAGCATGGGGTCACTGACTACAGCGATATGGTTCCCATGTTGCAGGGCATAACACGATATGAAGTTGCGCCTATGGTGCGGGTGCCCTGGAATGATCCGGCAATTATCATGAAATCCCTTGACGCGGGTGCCTACGGGGTGATTTGCCCAATGATAAACTCACGCGAAGAATGCGAAAAGTTTGTCGGGGCGTGTCGATACGCGCCGGAAGGTTATCGGTCCACGGGACCAGTCCGCGCAGTCTTCTATTCGGGTCCGGACTATCACGTTCACGCGTCTGAAACAATCTTAACTTTTGCCATGATTGAAACACAGGAAGCCGTAGACAACCTGGATGAAATTTGCTCAGTAGATGGTCTCGACGCCGTTTATATAGGGCCTTCGGACCTATCAGTCTCCCTGGGAGGAGCACCCGGCGGGGATCAACGTGCGCCTGAAGTAATGAAAAGAATTGAAATGACGCTAAAAGCGGCACATCATCATGGTAAAAAAGCTGGAATCCACGCGATGACTGCAGAATACGCAAACGAAATGATAGAAAAGGGCTTTGATCTCGTCACCTTGTCTAGCGATTTTCGTCACATGATTGCCAACGCAGCAACTATGCTTGAAGCTACCAATTGATATTGAGACCCAAACATCGGGAGCACGTTATGGAGAACAAACAGTGCTATAGAAGAAGCGACGAAGATACAGGAAATGTGATCGCACTTGAGCACATCAACGTCTGTGTTCCTGATCAGCGCCTCGCTACCCTTTTTTACGTTACTGGTCTGGGTCTCACGCGGGATCCGTACTTAGTGACAAGTGTCAACAATATGTGGATTAATATTGGCCGCAATCAATTCCATCTTCCTACCAACGCCCCCCTGGTTTTACGGGGAAACATTGGACTGGTTATTCCTGATAGAAAGGCTTTGTTAGCCCGTTTAAAATCGGTCAAATCCGCCCTGAAAGAGACTAAATTTAATTTCAGGGCCGATAAAAACCACGTGACAGCGACGTGTCCGTGGGGAAACAAATTCAAAATACATAGTCCTTCCAAGAAATTCGGTGACAGAA
Source organism: uncultured Rhodospirillaceae bacterium (assembly GCA_964579285.1). Classification (GTDB taxonomy): domain Bacteria; phylum Pseudomonadota; class Alphaproteobacteria; order MPNO01; family UBA830; genus JAYZQT01. The sequence goes on from CAZOHS010000063.1 coordinate 6,666, forward strand.
TTGCCTTGGGCATCGCGTATATTGAATTTCCTGTCCCAAAGGGCAGCGCAAAGGGAATATGTCAATTTTACAGGGAAGTTCTGGGTACGCCCACAAGCCTTAAATATTCGAAAGGCGTCGCCGCGCACGTCCAAGTAGGTCACCACCAAAAGCTTATTTTTAATGAAACTTCGAAAAAAATTCGACCATTTGATGGCCATCATATACAGATCTACGTCGCCGATTTTTCTGGACCATATGACAAACTACTAGCCCGCAAATTGATTTCAGAGGAAAGTAATCAGCATCAATACCGGTTTGAAAATATTATAGATATGGATAACCAGAAGGTATTATTTACCCTAGATCATGAGATTAGATCTTTGACCCACCCACTTTTCGCGCGGCCTCTAATCAACCGAAATCCGGACCAAAACAACGTGCAATTTGGAGCTGGTCACGAGAACCGATCTTGGGCACTGCCTTTTTCTCGTTAAAATTTACTTTGGAAACACTCTTAAGAAACAGAAATTTAAACGACTTCGAACAAAAAAGGGATGCTATGAAAAACATTATCACAACTGGAATAGTCGCAGGGATTTGCGCAATTACAGCAACGCATTCTCTAGCACAAACGGATATCGACGGCGTTCGCTACTATGACTTTACACACATTATACCAATGTTTGAGCCTACCAAGGGAGATATTACAAAACCAAATCTTTCCAAACCAATTAACAATTCAAAGGCCGTCGCTAGTTTTGGTTTCCAAGCGACACGGAAGGTGAAGAAGCCCTTTAAAACCCAAAAGGGATTTTTCCAATGGGGTTGGTTCCATTTTGACGAACACTACACGACCCACCTCGACTCAACGGACCATTATTTGAATAAAGACAAGTCAAAAAATGCAGACAAAAGGTCGATTGAAAAATACACTTTGCGGGATATCATTGGCCCAATCGTCTTCATCGATATCTCATCAAGAGTGACAAAGGAACTTGCTAAAAACGGCGGAAAACCATCACCCAATCGTACCATCACCGATTTTGGCAAAGCCACTGGCGCAACCGTCCTACCCTCCGACATACAAAATGTAGCAGACCAAATCGTGGATCGCGCATGGATCGTGGTGCATTCCGGTTGGGACAAATTCTTTATTGGTGACCCTCCTAAAAACGCTTTTCTACATCCATATATAAACGGGCTGAACTATCCCGGCTTTGGTAAAGCTGCCGTCGAAAAACTGATAGAGATCGAAAAGCAAAAGGGTGTTCGGATAAATGGCATCATGATGGATAATCTCTCTATCGATTCAGGCGAGTCGGGTCGCGGTTCTAGCGGCAAAAACCCATTTGGCGACGGATGGTATGCGCACCAGTTTGGCTTAGCGCGTGGTTGGAAATTGTTAGAGAATGCGTCCGGCACAGGTCAGCTTAAAGGAGAAAGCGGCAAATGCGTCTTAATTGCGGGAGCAATTCGACTAACATCCGCCTCAGGGGCACCCGCGCGCGTTATCGGTGCCTGCCGCTAATTAAAATTATTCGTTGGGCCGATCAAATATTGTAAATATCAATCGGCCCAACAATCTTATCATCGTGAACAAAAATCTTCTTTTCTCGTATCTTTAAACCTAACGAAGTCTTCCGTATCGCATAACGGTATAAGCCGCCGCGTATAAGGCGCCCATGAACACGCGAATAACTGTGTACCAACCACGTAGCCGACACATCGACATTATCCTCAGTTTGCCCCTGAACTAATATGTTAGTTACTAGGTGACTGGTGTGCGGTAGTGGATGAGTAGCATATGAATCCTCCCCTTCAATGCGAAAAATCCGCGCTTCCAGTCCCGGACGATCCATATAAATCAGACTAACATCATTGTCAGGGTTATCCGTCCAATTCTCATCCCCAACCATAGCCGGAGCCCAATAAATACAGTCATCGGTATAGAGCGTGAGCCAATCATCCCACAGCCTATTGTCTAAAAACCACCCCTCCTGATGCAACAAGTGAGAAGCCTCTTCTAGAAGATGGGTCATCCGAATACCCGCTCTGCCCACTCACGCCAAAAAGCAAAAAAAGGTGTCTCAACTTCGCGGCCCGGATTGCTATTTACCGGGCTAATGTCTAATTCCCGTGCCGCGTCATCCGCGCCGTCAACCAAGGTCTTCGCCCCGAGCGCTAGGTCATTCCAACCCCCATCGTGCGCTTCAGAGCCAATATGTGCCCCTTCCATAGCGCGGACATCATCGGGAACCGCCAGGCTCGACGGGAGAAAGAAATCTTCGTACTTCCGTATCCGCGCACGCCTCTCTTCGGGTTGCTCTCCCTTCGGTGCGATACACCATGTCTCTATCTCCGTGAGGTTGGGCGTGAGTGGTCGCCATACCCGAATGCAGGTAGACGCCACATCATTTATAAGAAGGTTCGGAAATAGTGTAACAGTCCGACCACGTTCTAGCATCCACTTTACCTTGCCACTTGAAAATCGTTCTAACAGACTGCCTCGCTGCGACCAAAGCGGCCCAGCTTCCGGATTCCCCCGGTCTGCCCAATTTATCATGTGACCGTTGCCAACATCGTACCCGCCCGACCCTATTTTCTCGAGGCTTAATATCCGACTTGCCTCAGTTTTAGAAAGAGCGTCACCGGTATCAGGTCGAAGTGTCTCACGATATCCAACGGTCGTTGCAAAATTACGATGTACGGTAGCAACGTGATAACCATCGGTGGAATTTTCAGTTTGGAGCTTCCAATTAGCTTCCATAATATACCGGCTTTCACCCCTCAAAACCTCCAACCCATCCGGCCCCTGGTCAGCCACGAGATCAATAAATGGGGCTGCCCCGCCGATATAGTCTTCCAAGGCTGGAGCCTCCGGATCGAGGCTACCAAACAAAAAGCCCCTATAACTGCCAAACTTTGGTATAGGACGTAAGTCAGTCCCAATCCGGTCTAAATCGGATTGGCGATATGCGTCGTCGCCGCCGCGCACGAGGGTGCAATCACCATCTGCGTTAAAACACCACCCGTGGTACCGACAAGTTATAGTTTTGGCATTTCCGCTAACCCGAGAAGTAAGTTTAGACCCTCGATGAGGACAGGAGTCGTAAAAGCAGTTAATGGTCTCGTCCCTACCGCGCATGACAAATACCGAATGAGTACCCATTTTTGTTGAGATGTAATCGCCATGATCTGCAACCTGACTGTCATGACACAAATAGAGCCAACAACGTTCAAAAATTTGCGAGATTTCATCCTGATAAACATCAGGATCGGTAAAGGCCTTGCGCTTTACCCTAAAAATATTTTTTTCGGGAAAATCTTCAAGGAATGACTGTGCTGATTGTCGGCGTGGGGTGAAAGGTTTGCCCATAGCTAATGGTTTGCGATTTGTGTTGGCTATGTCAAGCACATCTCCGCTTAATATACTTAAAACTATTGAGGATGGACGCCTTCTCAGGCCACCACTAGCCTCAACAGACCATAAACGGTAAACCTTCCGCCTATATTGTTAACCACGGGATAAACTACATGGATGGTTCGAGTATCAATCGGGGACAAGCCGCGTTCGGCGATATTAGAGGCTGGATTGAAGCCCTCCGTAACGCAGAAGAACTAGAAGAAATAACGGGCGAGGTCGACTGGAACGTCGAACTTGGCAATGTCATTCGTATGATGCAAGGAAGTGGCGACGGGCCCGCGTTTCTTTTTTCCAATATCAAAGACTATAACGACGCCGACGCTATTTGCTCAAAGATCTTCACAGGCGGCCACGCGAGCTATTCACGCATCGCGATGATGTTTGGCTTGCCACAAGACACGCCCCCGAGAGAGCTTGTCCAAATCTGCCGCACTATTTTCCAAGAACGTATTGAACCTCGCACGGTTAAGGACGGGCCGGTCAAAGAAAATATTCTTACCGGCTCTGATATTGATCTGTTAAAATTTCCGGTTCCAAAATGGAACCGGCTGGATGGTGGGCGCTACGTGCTGACCTACGCAGGATGTGTGACTAAAGACCCCGAGACAGATCTTCACAATGTGGGGATCTATCGCGGCATGGTGGGCGGGCCGGCCGAAATTCCCGTGCTGCTTTGGCGCGCCCAACACTGGGGCGGACACTTTTCAAAGCACCAGGAGCGTGGAGACGAAATGCCCGTGGCATACGTCATCGGTTGGGAACCTTCACTGGGCTTCACCGCGGGAGCTCCCGTGCCCCGTAACATCTCGGAATACGACGTCATGGGTGCAATTCGGGGTGAGCCAGTTGACCTTATCGAATGTGAAACGGTACCGCTAAAAGTCCCCGCAAACGCTGAAATTGTAATTGAAGGGTGGATATCAACGGACCCGGAGACCTTTACTGAAGAAGGTCCTTACGCCGAGTTCACGGGTTTTTACGCACCCGAGCGTTCCCGAAAACACACTACACGCGTCACGGCCATCACCCATCGAGACGACCCAGTATTTCGTGGGACCGTAGAGGGCGCCATTCCCGGTAGCATCGGTGAAAATCCAATCATGAGTTCGATCCACCGCTCGGCGGTTGCGTGGAATGCATTGGAAACCGCCGGCGTGCCAGGCATAGTCGACGTTTTTGGGCACCCTATCCAAGCGGCAGTCAATATTAACGTTGCGATCGACCAAACGTACCGCGGTCAAGCAAAACAAGTAGCGTTGGCGCTTTGGGGAGATTCGTCATCTCATGTCCGCTATAAACACGTGACGGTTGTCGACGCAGACATCGACGTACACGACTACGAGGCCGTCGACTGGGCAGTCGCATGGCGTGTAAATGCGGGCGAAGACGACATCACTGTATACCCCGCAAATTGGGGCGCGGGCTTGGACCCAAGTGTGCGTAGACGAGACGCAAATGTTCACCTTTTTGGCACTGGAAAATGGAACCGCGTGTTGACAGACGCGACCGTTAATTTAGATTACGAACCGGAACGGGGAGGCGAGAGATACCCACCCACAGTTCGCCCCTCAGACGACGATCTAAAGCTTATAGAGGAGCGGTGGGACACACTAGGACTTAGTGGGTGCTGGAATAAACAGCTTTCAACAGAAACTTAAAAACCTTTCTGGGTTGTAGAACGTTGTCGAGTTGCAACGATGAACGGGCAAAACACATGCGACCAAGTATTTCTATAGTTATGGTGATCGGTGTGTTTAATAAAAAACAACGATGCGCGTAACGCGTGACGAATAAGGAGTAGAAGATGTCCAATGAACTAGGTGGTATGCATAATAAAATCGTACCACGTGCTTTCGAAGACTTGCGAGGATGGATAGACGCGTTACGCGACGCCGGTGAGATCCACGAAATAGACGTGGAAGTCGATTGGGATTACGAGCTAGGGACGGTGGCTCGTAAAACTTTTGGGCAAGGTAAAGGCCCGGCGCTATTATTTAAAAATATTAAGGGATATGGCGAGAATGACGACGTGTATTCACGTCAGGTTTTTACTGGCGGTCTCTCCAACTATACCCGTCTCGCCATGATGTTGGGGTTGCCCAAGGATGCACCCGTTCGGGATCTGGTTCTCGCAACACGCCACTTCCTTCAACAGCGCGTCGCGCCTGTCGAAGTCAAAGATGGGAAAGTCAAAGAAAATATCGTTAACGGAAAGGATATTGATATTAATAAAGTCCCGGTTCCGCGTTGGCATCGAGAAGATGGGGGCCGGTATATCAATACCTATCAAGCGACCATCACGATGGACCCTGACACAGGCCAACATAACCTGGGAATTTATCGAGGTATGATTGGCCAAAAGGACACCATACCGGTCCTTTTATGGCGGGCTCAACACTGGGGTATACACTTTCAGAAATGGGCCGATCGCGGGATGAAGATGCCTGTCGCCCACGTTTATGGGTGGGAACCATCCCTGCCCTATTGCGCATCTGCCCCTATCCCAACGGGTGTTTCTGAATATGAAGTAATGGGTGCTATCCGAGGTAAACCTGTCGAACTCATTAAATGCGAAACAAATGACATAATGGTACCGGCCGATGCGGAGATGGTGATTGAAGGTTATATTGATTCAGACCCGGAAACCTTCGAGATGGAAGGCCCATTCGGCGAATACACAGGTTATTTTGGAGGGGATCAGGGCCCCAAGCACGTTACAAAAGTTACTAGTGTTTCGTATCGGAATGGTTCGATCCATCGCGGTACTTTGGAAGGTACGCTGCCGAAAATGTATAGCGAAAACGCGGTAACCAGCTCTGTTCAACGGGCCGGCGTTGCGTGGAATGTACTTGAGCGCGCAGGTGTGCCGGGGGTAACAGACGTCCACTGTCCGGCAGCGAATAACGGTACCACACTGATGATCCAGTTGAACCAGACCTATCGGGGCCAGGCAAAACAAGCGGCCGCGGCAATATGGGGGTCAAATGCCGCGCATTTAAGATACAAAAACATTTGGGTGGTCGATCAAGACATCGACATTCATGACTACGCATCTGTTGATTGGGCATTTGCCTATCGGGTGAATGCAGCTGAGGACGATATCGTCTTTTTCCCAGGGTCGTTTGGCTCGCTTCTCGATCCATCCACCCGGCTCCGCGATCGGGACCCTCTAAAATTCGGTACCGGGAAATGGACCCGTGTCCTTATAGACGCAACCGAGAACTTGGATTTCGATCTAGAGGAACAATATGGCGGGAATCGATATCCACCGACAGTGATGCCTCACCAAGAAGATATGGACAAGGTTAACGCTCGGTGGAGTGAATACGGCTTCGAAGAAGAATAGTGTTCTTGGGGTAGGGTTATCGCCGCAAAGCAAAAAATGACTTGAGTAGGGCGGCGGCATTGGTAGCGCTGATGCCGCCATATACTTCCGGGCTATGGTGGCACGTCGGCTGCGCGAATATTCGTGGACCGTTTTCTACACCACCGCCTTTTGGGTCGCTGGCGCCAAAATAAAC
>CAZOHS010000064.1:0-13379 GCA_964579285.1 uncultured Rhodospirillaceae bacterium
ATGTCAGGAACATTCTCTGGGATCAGTAAACCGAAGTTTGGGTCCGGCGCGACCGGAACACTCGCCAGTTTGCCCTCCACGGCCGCACGAACCATGGAACGGGTGTGCGCTATCTTCATTCGCTCACCGGTACCATACGAGCCCCCGCTCCACCCAGTGTTCACTAGCCAACACTTTGCGCCGTGTTTTTTAATTTTTTCTCCCAGCAATCTTGCATATACCGTCGGATGTCGGGGGAGAAATGGTGCACCGAAACAAGTAGAAAAGGTGGCCTGAGGTTCGTCTACCCCACGTTCTGTGCCAGCCAAGCGCGCCGTATAACCCGAGAGAAAGTGATACATTGCTTGGTCTGCGGTTAATTGGCTTATTGGCGGTAGCACACCGAATGCATCTGCGGTGAGCATCACTATATTTTCTGGATGCCCTCCCATTCCGGTGGCACTAGTTCCGGGAATATAATGTAGCGGGTATGATGAACGGGTGTTTTCAGTTAGCGAGTCATCGTCAAAATTTGGGTATTTAGTGTGTGGATCCAAGGTGACGTTTTCGAGCACCGTCCCAAAACGCAACGATGCTGCATGTATTTCTGGCTCCGCCTCACTTGATAGGTTAATCGCTTTTGCATAACAACCACCCTCGAAGTTGAATACACCATTTGCTGACCAGCCATGCTCATCGTCTCCTATCAAAGTTCTCGTTGGATCAGAGGACAGCGTCGTTTTTCCGGTTCCCGATAGTCCAAAGAAAATAGACGTATCACCCTTCACACCTATATTTGCAGAGCAGTGCATAGGCAGCACATTTTGGGCAGGCAGCAAATAATTGAGAACAGAAAAAATTGTTTTCTTTATTTCTCCTGTATAGTGAGATCCTCCAACAAGAATGAGCTGTTTTGAGAAATTTAACATTACAAAAACCTCAGATCGTGTCCCATCCACTGATGGTATCGATTGGAGATTTGGTGCGTGCAGCACCGTAAAGTCAGGCTCAAAATTCTCAAGATCGTCTGGTTCTGGAGTGATGAACATGTTTTGGGCAAACAAGCTATGCCAAGCTTGCTCAGTTACAACTCTAACTTTAATCCGGAAATCAGGGTCCGCACCCGCGTAACAATCTTGAACAAAGACTTCCTTATTCTGAAGATATGCCAGCAACCGACTGCCCATAGTATCGAAATGCTGTTCCGAAATTTTATTGTTAACCGGTCCCCACCAAATATTCTTTGTGTTGGCAGCTTCGTCGACGATAAACTTATCTTTCGGTGACCGCCCAGTGTATTGTCCGGTCGTTACCACCAGTCCGCCGCCTGCCGCCAATTCGCTTTCTCCTCGGCGGAGTGAATGTGCATAAAGTGCAGGGATAGGGAGGTTCCAGTGAGCGCGGCTTATATTTTCCAGCCCGTGGTTCGCTAGTCCGAATGAGCTAGGGCGTCCGGTGTGGTCCAAAAATGCCTCCTGAGCATAACGGGAGAAGCGGTTGTCGGTTCATTAAACAAACATACAAACGAAAACCTCTTCTCAACGAAGTTATATTGAAAGCAAAATACCTTTGGTGATGGAGGAGTCAAACGCTCAGTTCGGGTTGTCTGCGACTTTTTATCACTTCACAGGGTTAAACCAAGATTATTCTGTTGAGCAAACGGCACCTTTTTCGGTCAACCTCCGTTAGATAGCCTATATTGTTGGGGGAATACTTTGACACTGATCTAGGACATTTAAATATTTGCTTCGCGAGGCTATCATGCCCCATTTCTGCCTTAATTTTCTTTTAGACAACTTTTTATGATGCTTGGGATTACACCATGAATGCTCGCCCAAATATCGCGTTGGTAGATGATGACAGGAATATACTGACCTCGGTTTCCATGACCTTAGAGGCTGAGGGGTACAGCGTTCATGCCTATGTTGACGGTTATTCAGCACTTAGCGGCCTGACATCACGTCCTGTCGATCTTGCAATACTAGATATCAAGATGCCGCGGATGGATGGTATAGAACTTTTAACCCGCCTGCGGCGTCAATTTAAAATACCGATTATCTTTTTGACCTCCAAGGATGATGAGGTTGACGAAATCCTTGGGCTAAGACTGGGTGCCGACGATTATATAAAGAAACCTTTCTCGCAAAGACTTCTACTTGAACGCATTCGGACATTGTTAAGACGGCATAGCAAGGCCCAGGACGAGAATTCGGATGATGATGGAGATCCGCCAATAATACGAGGAGATTTACACTTGGATATTGCTCGTTTTGGATGCGCCTGGAAAAAGAAAAATATTGATCTCACAGTGACTGAATTTCTTATACTCAAAACCCTTGCGCACCGGCCAGGGTACGTAAAATCACGTGATCAGTTGATGGATGCAGCGTATGGCGAAGCCATTTACGTTGATGACAGGACCATTGATAGTCATATCAAGCGTTTACGAAAGAAATTTCGTGCTACTGATTCTGACTTTGCAGAGATTGAAACCCTATATGGAATTGGGTACCGTTTTAGAACAGACTAGTGACCCAAAGACCACTCTTGGCGTCAGCACATGACCATTCGAAATTTTTCGCCGCTAACGCGTCGCATTATTACAGTAAATATTCTTCCGCTGGCAATACTGCTCGCGGGCATATTATATCTTGATGAATACCGAGAGGGGTTGATTAAGGCGGAGCTCGACGCTCTACAAAGACAGTCTGAGATCTTTGCCGGTGCGCTCGGGGAAGGGGCTATTGGAACAGAATCGGATGGTGAACAGTTTATTCGTCCGAGTGTCGCGGGTACGATGTTACGCCCAATGCTTACAACGGGACACACAAGAGCCCGCGTGTATAGATCAAGAGGTAAAAAAAGTACTGATCATAAATTTTTAAAAATCTCTGACACACGGGTCCTGGCGGGTGATGGTGGTAAACGCATTGTTGAAATACAGGCCTTAGTACCTACCAAAAATTATGATTTTTCGACGAGACTAGAGAATTGGTTTTATACAAGCCTGTTTCCGTCTGCGGGACGGCAGATCAAAAGTAGAGTTGCATCCTCAAAGACTTTATTTCTGCTTCTTGAAAAACCGCTTATAGCGACGGCGTTAAGCGGTAAAAAAGCCACTAAATCCATTGCTCTGCTCAATAGAAGGCTGTTATTGGCCGCTGCGGCGCCAATTTATCGTTTTGGACGAAACCATGTCTTCGGAGCATTGCTTCTTACGTCAGAAGCTACGAAAATTGATCTTGCAGTACGCAGTTACCGCTCTGATATATTAACAGTATTTGCTGTGGTTCTCGCTGGGACTATCCTGCTGTCGTTATATCTTGCTGGAACCATCGGACGTCCAGTTAGGCGTTTAGCAGCGGCAGCGGACATTGTTAGGACGGGACATGGGCGCGCCGATTCCATCCCTGATTTCACGAAGCGTAGGGATGAAATAGGTGACCTTTCTCGATCCCTACGCGAGATGACAGAGGCTCTTTGGCAGCGAATGGAGGCCAACGAGAGATTTGCGGCTGACGTAGCTCACGAAATCAATAATCCTCTTGCTTCCCTTAGAAGCGCCGTCGAAACAGCCGCGCGGGTGCGGGATCCGGAAAAACAGAATGCTTTAATGGACATCATTCAGAAAGATCTCGTGCGACTAGACCGTTTGACCAATGATATATCTGACGCATCTCGGCTGGATGTGGAATTGGCTCGAGGTAAAATGGAAAGTATTGACCTCGCTAGGGTTTTACCAACGTTAGTCGAAGTGAACCAGGTGACAGCTCAAAAAAACAACAATGCGGGTTTTCAATCATTCATTATTTTTGAAGAGGTAGTGTCTAGCATTATCGTAAGGGGCTTAGAGGGTCGGTTAGTGCAAGTTTTTCAGAATCTAATAAGCAATGCGCTATCCTTTACACGCCCCGGCGGCACTGTCGCACTTTTGTTGCGAAAAGAGGGTTCATTCGCTGCAATTATTGTCGAGGATCAGGGTCCCGGTATTCCGCAGGAGAGCCTTAATAAAATCTTCGACCGATTCTATTCTGAAAGACCGGATAGAGAGAGTTTCGGGCAACATTCTGGATTGGGTCTGAGCATCTCACGGCAGATTGTGGAGGCGCATGGCGGGAGCATTCACGCAGAAAATATTTATAAAATAGGGGAAAAATGCTTGGGCGCTAGATTTGTGGTGCGTTTGCCCGCGATTACCCCATAATAAATGTTTATTTTGTATCGGTTTATTGGGTTATATTTATTACCTCCATTATGGGGACGGTCGCATGGTTAGATGAGTAGCCCTTTTTATTCACCCGTTGCTGGTTTTGGCGCGACCGCCACCCCGCAACCGGTTATAATAGTAACTGGAATGTCAGGTGCTGGCCGTTCAACCGCGCTAAAGGCACTAGAGGACCTGGGATACGAGGCGGTTGATAATCTGCCAATAGCGTTACTGCCTAATATTTTAAATGGAAGCTCTGGTGCTGCGAGGCCCCTTGCGCTTGGGGTTGATGTTCGAACACGAGATTTTGATCCAACGCCCTTTGTTGAAGAGTTAGACTCGTTAAAACAAATAAACGATTTTCATCTTCGTATACTATTCCTTGACTGTGCCTCAGAGGTACTTCTTAGACGCTTTTCTGAGACAAGACGGCGACATCCTGTTGCACCCGACCGCCGTGTATTGGATGGGATTAAGCTTGAACGTCGAATGCTTAGACCTGTGTGTGAGAGAGCCGATCTAGTTATTGATACAACGGAAATGGCAGTTGCTGGTCTTAAACGCCAACTAATGATGGAATTTGTTCTTAGTGGTCCACCCGGCTTGGCAATAGCCGTTATTTCTTTTTCATATCGCAACGGTGTACCCCCAGAGGCAGACCTTATATTTGATGTGAGGTTTTTGAGAAATCCGCATTACGAGAAGGCTCTATCTAATAAAACTGGGCTTGATAAACCAGTTGGAGATTACATTAAAGATGATCGGGATTTTCCAGTTTATTTTCAAAATCTAACTACCTTATTGACCCCTCTGTTGCCACGGTTTGTTGATGAGGGAAAAAGTTATCTGACAATCGCAATAGGCTGTACTGGAGGCAAACACCGTTCGGTTTATGTAGCGGAACGGCTTGGAGCTTGGTTAGGTGAACAGGGTGAACACGTTAACATTGGCCATCGCGACATAGAGCGCGCACGATAAGTGAACTATCACTACCACCACCATAATAGATATTTACTTATAGAGTTTGTACGAGTCGCAGGAATGCGTGTGTAACCAGAGTTTATGTAGAAAGTTTAAATTGTTCGTCCTTAAGCGTCATACTAGGATATGTAAGGTCGCTAGATCTGGGCTGACTAATTGATCACTTATACAGATTCTTGATTTTCCTATGTTACATTTGATATATCCACCGCTACAAGCATCACTGTTCTGACAGTTAGTTTAAATAAACTTGCCAGATATCAAATCGAAAACACTCAATCTAACCCAATATCCAACTGGAACTGGAGTTTGCTGATGACCAATGGAAATGACTACAAAGTAGCTGACATGTCCCTAGCTGGGTGGGGCAGGAAGGAGATTGCTATTGCTGAGACTGAGATGCCAGGATTAATGGCATTGCGAGAGGAATATGGTGCTTCCAAGCCGCTGAAAGGTGCTCACATAGTAGGGTGCCTTCATATGACCATTCAAACTGCTGTGCTAATTGAAACTTTGACGGCGCTAGGAGCAACCCTGCGGTGGAGTTCCTGCAACATATTCTCGACGCAAGATCACGCCGCTGCGGCTATTGCAGCAACGGGCGTTCCAGTTTTTGCTTGGAAAGGTGAGACAGAAGAAGATTTCTGGTGGTGTATAGAGAAGACTATCGAAGGCCCCGATAACTGGACGCCAAACATGATTCTTGATGATGGTGGAGATCTTACGAAGCTTATGCACGAGAAATATTCTGAGAAACTTAAGGATGTGCGAGGTTTATCCGAGGAAACTACAACGGGCGTACATCGTCTTTATGAAATGCAACAGAACGGCGAACTGCTCGTTCCAGCTATTAATGTTAATGATTCCGTTACTAAATCTAAATTTGATAATCTTTATGGGTGTCGGGAAAGTCTCGTTGATGGAATTAAGAGGGCCACTGACGTAATGGTGGCGGGAAAGGTAGGTGTGGTTGCGGGTTACGGAGACGTTGGCAAGGGCTCGGCAGCTAGTCTTCGCAACCAAGGTGCCAGGGTATTGATAACGGAGATTGATCCAATTTGCGCGCTTCAAGCGTCTATGGAGGGTTACGAGGTTGTCACGATGGAGGAAGCTTCATCAATTGGCGACATCTTTGTTACGGCCACAGGAAACATCGATGTAATAACTCTTGAACATATGCGGGCGATGAAAGATCGCGCAATCGTTTGTAATATAGGTCATTTTGACAGCGAGATTCAGATTGAAGCCTTACGAAATTACAAATGGCAAAATGTTAAACCTCAAGTAGATGAGGTGGAGTTTCCTGACGGTAAAAAGTTGATTGTTCTAGCAGAGGGGCGGTTGGTAAATCTGGGGTGTGCTACGGGTCATCCAAGTTTTGTGATGAGTGCATCATTCACCAACCAGGTTATTGCTCAAATTGAGTTATGGGAAAATAGCAAAAATTATAAAAACGAAGTGTATGTACTGCCCAAAAACCTCGATGAGAAAGTGGCGCTGCTTCACCTAGGAAAATTAGGCGTGAACTTGACCCATCTCACGGCACACCAAGCAGAGTATTTAGGTCTGTCTAATACCGGGCCATTTAAACCGGATTTTTACCGATACTGACCCAGTTATAAAACTAATTTCAAGGCGACGTATTAAAACCAATAATTAGTCGGAAACTGTTGTGCGCCCATCTCTATTTTGTGTCGTTGCGGGGAATCACCGGCAGCTATAAACCATATCTATGATAAGTAGTTCTCCACGGTCAAAAAAACGCAACGTTTTTCTGTCAGATACGCAAGCAACGGCCTCGCTGGCAAGAGAATTTGCTGAGGGTGTCTCTGTAAAAGATGTCATAGCTCTAACGGGTGACTTAGGTGCTGGTAAAACAGAATTTGCGAGAGCTTTAATTATTGCGCGAGGCAAGCTCAAGGGGGTCAAAATTAATCACGTGCCTAGTCCAACGTATACCTTGATGCAGTATTACGAATTGCCTGGCGGTGCTATCTACCATTTTGATCTCTATAGATTGGGAAAGTCTGAAGAGATCTGGGAACTCGGAATAGAGGAAGCATTTGCGGACGGAATTTCTATTATCGAGTGGTCCGATAAAATTAAAGAGCTTTTACCGGCCACTACGATGCATATAAATTTCGATTTTGGCAAAAATGCGAGCGAGCGTATTGTGCATATTTCGTCGACTTAGGTATGTATATCCGAGATTCTCAAATAGATAAGTTTCTGTCAAAAATTGGCTGGCATGGGGTTCCACATTCAATGTTAGCGCAAGACGCATCCTTTAGACGATATAAGCGGATAACCAAAAACGGAATGTCGGCCGTTTTAATGGACGCCCCGCCACCGCAAGAAGATGTGCGTCCCTTCCTAAAGATTTCTCATACCCTCACGCGATTGGGTCTAAGTGCACCTCATGTTTATGGGAAAGATTTGGATGTGGGTTTTTTGCTTCTCGAAGATTTGGGAGATGCCACCTTTTCGCGCCTCTTGACTGATGGCGCTTCGCCGGACGAGCTATATATGCTGGCTATAGACGTACTTATCGAATTGCATCGGCGGCTAAGAAAGGAAAACCTACCAAACGATTTAGTCTCTTACGCAAGAGAGATGTTTTTCGAGGAGGCAGAGCTCCTTGTCAATTGGTATCTGCCAGCGGTTTTGAAGGCTTCCCCTTTACGTGCGGCACAAATTTCCTTCCACGAAATTTGGGAGGAACTGTTTGCTAATAAATTTGAGGTGCCAACGAGCTTGGTCTTAAGGGATTTTCATGTTGATAATCTTATTCTTCTTAAAGGCCGGAGTGGCATACGGGGTTGCGGCATTCTTGATTTTCAAGATGCCGTGATAGGGCCGGTCAGTTATGATTTTGTTTCTTTGCTTCAAGATGCGCGGCGTGACGTGTGTAGCTCAGTAGTTGAAAAAATGCGTACGCGTTACCTTGAAGCGTTTCCAGCGATCGATCCTCACGCCTTTGATGTGTCATGCACCATTCTTGCAGTGCAACGACATTGTAAGGTTTTAGGCATCTTTACCCGGTTGCGTGATCGAGATGGTAAAGATACTTATCTGCAGCATACCCCAAGATTATGGCGTTTGCTTGAGCAGGGCCTCAGAAACCCAGTTTTGAGTGGGTTGAAGGAATGGTTTGACAATTACATTCCAAAACACTTGCGAATTATTCCGGCGCCTCGGACCCCGCTGTGAATATTATGGGATCAAAAGCGATACCCGATACGGCTATGGTTTTAGCGGCTGGCCTGGGACAGCGCATGCGGCCGGTTACACTTACTACGCCAAAATCCCTGATTAAAGTTGGTGGGCGGACTATGCTTGATCAAGCGCTTGATCGGTTGCAGGAGGTGGGCGTCGATCGTGTGGTAGTCAATACACATTGGCTTCGTAGAAAGGTGGAACTGCACCTGAGGACACGAGATACACCGAAAATTAAGATTTCTCCGGAGGTCAGGTTGTTAGAAACGGGCGGTGGCGTAGCTAAGGCACTACCAATCCTGGGTGCAGATCCATTTTTTATCGTTAATGCGGATAGTGTTTGGCGCGATGGCACTAAGCCAGCCCTATATAGGCTTGCACAAGGCTGGGATCGGGACGAGATGGATGCTTTGCTCCTACTAGTACCAATGGTACGGCCGGTCGGTTACTCGGGAAAGGGGGATTTTTTTATGGACAGCCTCGGGAGATTGAAGCGTCGACCCGAACGTGAGGTCGCGCCATATGTGTTCGGAGGCGTTCAGATAGTGCATCCACGAATATTCGATTTAGCACCCACCCCACCCTTTTCCATGAATGTCCTCTATGACCGTTTAATAAAAAAAGACCGTTTATATGGATTGGTGCACGATGCTGGTTGGTATCATGTAGGGACGCCTCACGAACTAACGACTGTTGAGGCCGAACTATTGGAGAAGGAAGGCGCTCGCGCGAGACAGCTATATTAATGTCAACCGATGCAAATTATGGGGTTTTTTACGTATCTGCGGGAACTTCATTTTTAGATCAACTCGCTCGCGGAATTATTGGTCGATTTGGTGGCCAAGCGCATTATCTATCAGACATTCGAATTTTTCTTCCTACGAGACGAGCTTGCCGCGCGCTAGCAGAATCTTTCCTACGGGTAACAAATGGAGAGGCTGCCCTGCTCCCCGATATGGTGGCCATTGGAGATATTGAAGAAGAAGAACTATTTATACTGAACGGAGATCAGGGGTCTTATTCGGGTGCCGCAGACTTGCCGCCCTCAATGCCTACTATGCGACGACAACTCTTACTAGCCAATATGATAATGGCGAAGGAGCCGTCTATTTCAGTTTCCCATGCTGCGCGTCTGGCTTCTGAGCTATCTAAGTTATTAGATGAAGTGCAAACAGAACGCCTTAGTTTTGACGGGTTGAGAAAGATTGTTCCTGAGAAATTTTCGACGCATTGGCAGGAAATGTTGGCCTTTTTGAATATAGTGACGGAGCATTGGCCAAACGTTCTCCGGGAGCATGGATGTATAGACCCAGCTGATAGACAAAACCAACTAATTGAAACGCAAATTTTGTCTTGGGAAAACCATTTGCCCCGCGGGCCCGTGATCGTGGCAGGCACTACCGGTACTATACCCGCGACGGCAGACTTGATTGCATCTGTAGCTAAAATGAAAAATGGTGTGGTGGTGTTGCCGGGATTGGATCCCACACTAGATGATCAAACGATAACGTCGCTTGCCGCCGGTCACCCGCAGTATGGATTGATGCGTTTGCTGAACCACCTCAATCTTCAGGTAAATGAAGTAGTTCGTTGGGATGTCGACGAAGAAGCACAGCGTCGCTCCTATGTTATCAATCAGGCCTTGCGACCAACCGCTACATCGGACAGCCAAATATCGACTGAGAACTCCGATAAACCATTCGATAATTTAACCAAAATTTCTTGTTCTGGACCGCAGCAAGAAGCTTTAACCATTGCAATGATGTTGCGTCAGGTGCTTGAAGAAACGGATAAAACCGCAGCCCTAATAACGCCAGATAGGCGCTTAGCCCGGAGAGTCGCGGCGGAACTGAAACGTTGGAAAATTGACATTGATGACTCGGGTGGCACACCCATTACTCAAACGTTACCCGGCGCTTTTCTGCTTCTTACAGCTGAGGCGATTACAAATCAGGCATCACCGGTACCCCTCCTTGCTGCACTAAAACATCCGCTTGCCGCCGGCGGGGTGCAACCAGCGTTTTTTCGAAAGAATGTTCGAGAGATGGAGCTGGCGATTTTAAGGGGTCCACGCCCCCGCGCGGGTTTCTCTAGCCTCCTTGGAATATTGCGAAAAACAACAACATCAGATGAGCTTATATCTTGGTTTGAATGGCTTTCTGGAGCCGCTGAGCCACTCTCACAATTGCTACGTATGAACAAAGTGTCACCAAAAAAAATCATAAATGCCCATATTGTCTTTGCTGAAACGCTAGCATCTTCAGACAGTGAAACGGGCTTCAACCGCCTCTGGGCTGGCGAGGCTGGAAAAACCGCAGCCCAAATCATCAACGAGATAAGGTCTGCCGTGGAGACCTTGCCGCCGATACCCGGTGCTGAGTGGCCTACGCTATTAAGGGTATTATTGAGAGGAGGCGTTGTTCGTGCCACTTACGGACAACATCCTAGATTGCAGATTTGGGGTTTGCTAGAGGCGCGCCTGCAACAACCCGATTTGACTATACTAGGTGGTCTCAATGAGGGGATATGGCCTCCAGAGTCGGCAAATGATCCATGGATGAGCCGCCCAATGAGGGAAACCTTTGGTTTAGCCCCGCCGGAAAGGAGAATTGGACTTACTGGCCATGATTTTGT
Source organism: uncultured Rhodospirillaceae bacterium (assembly GCA_964579285.1). Taxonomy (GTDB): domain Bacteria; phylum Pseudomonadota; class Alphaproteobacteria; order MPNO01; family UBA830; genus JAYZQT01. The sequence goes on from CAZOHS010000064.1 coordinate 11,018, forward strand.
GCAGGCTGTCGCCGCCCCTAAAGTGGTTGTGACACGGTGTATGCGAATGGATGGCACGCCAACGGTTCAGGCGCGTTGGGTTACTCGAATTGAAACCTTTCTTTCACAAAGCGAAATGGGCCGAGAGGTTCTTACGAAATGGGAAAATGAGGAAGCAAAATGGTCCAACTGGCAATCTGAATTAGATTCCCGCCATGCTGCAGTCCAAATGCCCGCCCCGGAACCTAGACCCCCTATTTCGGCCCGACCAAACAGCTTGTCTGTGACAGAAATAGAAACACTCATCAGGGACCCCTATGAGATTTATGCGAAGAGGATTCTTGGACTTCGCGCAATTGAACCTATTGATGCTGATCCTGGGGCGGCAGAACGCGGTATTATTATTCATCGGGCCGTTGATCGATTTTTTCAGCGAGAAAAAGACTGTGATCGATCGGCCGCTTTAGAGGAGTTTTTGAGGATAGGTGAAGAGGAGTTTGAAGAATGGTTGGATCGACCTGGAATTTGGGCCTTCTGGTGGCCTCGCTTTGAACGCATTGTGAACTGGATTATTGAACAGGAATACGGTCAACACTCTGGTCGCGTAAACACACATACCGAGGTAAGTGGAGAGCTTTTACTAAGAGGTCGTAAACGCCAATTCAAGCTTACAGCGCGCGCCGACAGGATTGATATATTGGCGGATGGTGGTTATGTCGTTATCGACTATAAAACCGGAACGCTTCCTACAAAGAGTGATGTAAATAAGGGATTATCTCCGCAACTACCGCTGGAAGCCATGATGATCGGGGAAGGCGCTTTTCCCGATTTAAAACCGAATTACATCAAAGAGTTATCATATTGGAAGCTGTCAGGAGGTGATCCTCCCGGCTATATAAGAGCGGCCGGGGATCCGCCTTCTGAATTAATAAAGAAAGCCCTGCCGGGTCTGATTGCGCTTCTTGATTACTATGAAAAACCTGGCACGCCGTATCTAGCACGTCCCGATGCTGCTATCGCCCCGCGTTACTCTGACTACGATCATTTGGAACGTGTTCAGGAGTGGAGGGTTGCCGGTGATTGAGAAACGTTTAGGGGTGCCCACGGTTGGGGAATCAATCAAGTACGTAAATCAAACTTTAGCCGCTACACCGACTATGTCGGCTTGGGTGTCGGCTTCAGCCGGTTCCGGGAAGACCAAAGTCCTCGCCGATAGGGTTTTACGATTGATGCTGGAGGGCACCGAACCTCGCAAGATTCTTTGTTTAACGTTTACCCGTGCGGCCGCTGCCGAGATGCAGAATCGAATTAGGCACTTATTAAGTAATTGGGCGACGATGCCTGAACCGGACCTTAAGTCGGCCATAATAAATCTTACGGGCGTCACACCCACGTTATCGCAGTTGCGGCTCGCCCGTGGTATGTTTTCCATGGTATTGGATTCGCCCCGTGGCTTAATGATCCAGACTATACATGCATTTTGTGAATCACTGCTTGGCCGTTTTCCCGTTGAGGCCGGCCTACCTCCATATTTTGAAGTTATGGACGAACGGACCTCTGCCGAGGCATTAAGAACGGCGAGGGATGAGCTTCTTAGCCATGCCCGGTCGGTAGATGATGACGGTTTGGTCGACGCACTTCGAGTAGTTACCGACTGGGTGCACGAAAACGAGTTTTCCGATTTAATATTATCGATATCGTCAAATCGTGGACGTTTAAAGCGTCTGATAGCAACGCATAAGGGGTTAGAAGGTGCTAAAGCCGCAGTTAGAAAGTTCCTAAACATAAAGAGTATTGATACAGTCCAGCATCTCCTTTGTAACGCTTGTAATAATGACGTTTTGCGGGAAGGCCGACTTTATGAAGCAGCGTATCTTCTGAGTGAAGGAGGTAAACGTGACCGAGAGAAAAGTGGAAAAATAGAGGCTTGGCTCAAGTCTTCTCGAGACGACCGTGTGGCGTCATTCGACACTTATGCGAGCACCTATTTGACCGGAAATGATTCCATACGTTTGAATTTAATTAGTAAACGTATTTCCGAAAAAAATCCGCACCTTCGGGATATTCTGCAATGTGAAGCCGAACGTGTGTGCGCCTTAGTTGAAAAGCGTAAGGCAATTTGGACGGCAGAAAGTACGGAAGCAATTCTCGCACTCGCGATCTCGTTGATAGAACGCTATGAAGTCTACAAAAAACAAAATGCGTTGCTAGATTACGACGACCTTATCTTAAAGGCCCGAGCCCTCGTGGAAAGCTCGGCCTCCTGGGTTCTATATAAACTGGACGGCGGCATTGAGCACGTTCTTATTGACGAAGCGCAGGATAGTAATGCTGATCAATGGGCTGTTGTTAGGGCAATTGTAGATGAATTTTTCTCGGGAGA
>CAZOHS010000065.1:0-13376 GCA_964579285.1 uncultured Rhodospirillaceae bacterium
CCTTAATTTTAGGTTTGCCGTCCAAGCCCAATCTAATTTGTATCCAATTGGCACCAGAAATAATCCCGATGTTAAAAAAATTACGACACAAAAATGGAGAAATAGAATGGTATCAGCAATCAATGTTAGACCAACCTCGTTAGCAAACAATAAAATGGTTTGAAAATCGTTTCATAGAATAAACAAAATCTTCGCCTTCATTCTGTGGTGGGGACATAGCGCTCGTCAATTTTTGGTTCGTATTATTGTGTATTTCAACGATCTATTTCCTCTTTGGCACCGTAACAACATATACGTATCTATTCGTTAATAGCCGTCACAAACTCAGCTCACCAAAGAATATGCACTTTCAACCTATGTTTACGCCTAAGGAAATGCTTCACCGGGGTGTTTTTGGTGGAACTTATTTTAACGACTCCATTGACCCGAAGGATTTTCCCGCCGACTGGTTCGAAGGTTTAAATGAGCGCTATTATGCGTCACCCAACTATTTAACCGACGTTAATTATTTTAAGGTCAAGTCCGGGCAGTCCCTCCGAGAATGGCAAGACAACGGTTGGATCCACAAAGATGATCCGCGGGGTTGGTTTGAATGGTACTGTAAGTATTACACCGGACGTCGACACGAAGATGACGAGCGGCAAATAAAACGGTGGTTGGCATTCTGCGGTCCAAACGGTCGTTGGAGAAACAATATATACCGCAAATTGCACAGTATCCGGTGCCCCGTGGAAGTTAGCAGTGAAATCAGTGTGCGGGTGCAGCAATCGCTTTTGCATTGGTCGTACATGGTCAATAACAGCGATTATTTAGATTGGAAGACCAGAATAAAGAAACAATAAATTGCCCTTTAAACGTTATTTGTTGTCTTCCGCCTTGATTGTTTCGTACAACTCCAACGCCCGCTTGGGCTCCTCGTCGTTATGAACTACGGCTGCAACCGCTTGGATCATTGCGACTGGGGCGTCAGATTGAAAAATATTACGGCCCATATCTACGCCGGCCGCGCCCTCGTTTATCGCTCGATATGCCATTGTAAGAGCGTCTAGTTCCGGAAGTTTTTTACCTCCCGCTATGACGATTGGCACGGGACACGCAGAGGTTACCTTTTCAAACCCATCTTCAATGTAATAGCTTTTAACGTAATGCGCACCTAATTCCGCGGCGATGCGCGTAGCAAGCAGAAAGTAACGCGCGTCGCGCGCCATTTCCGCTCCAACTCCAGTAACTGCCATAGTCGGGATACTGTATCGATTGCCGTCATCGATTAACTTTATAAGATTTTTTATTGAATCATGTTCGTGGGGAGCGCCAATGTAGATCTGAGTTGTTATCGCTGCAACATTCAAGCGGATGGCATCGTCGATGTCGACAGCAATAGTTTCGTTTGAGAGTTCTTTCAGGATGCTTTGCCCTCCCGAACAACGCAATACAACGGGTTTAGTGGAAGAGGGTGGAATTACGGACCGCAACACTCCGCGTGTGCACATCAAGACATCTGCATAAGGAACGAGCGGCAGTATTGAGAGGTCTATTCGTTCCAGCCCCGTTGCCGGACCTTGAAAATAACCGTGGTCAAAGGCCAGCATTACCGTGCGGCCGCTTTTGGGATTGAAAATTCGTCCTAAGCGGTTCTGCATTCCCCAGTCAAGCGCGTGAGCTCCCTTAACGTGAAAGGGCGTGTGTACTTGAGGAATGCCGATGCCAAAGTCTTTTCCCTCGGTAATATCGTCTTTATCGGCCATGCTCTATATTTCCTTTATCAATCTACAGTGTCCGTGCGGTGTGCCCCTAAACTAGTAATAATTAGCCTGTCAGTATGTCTTCCCCTTTTCAACCCGCGGGCTAAGATTGGTTGAATTAATATACAAAGAGGCTCTGATGTACGCTGTTTTATGTTTTGATCAACCGAGGTCTCCAAAATTGCGCGATGAAAATCGAGAGCGCCACATGGCCTACCTCAATGATAACGTTAACAAAATAGTTTTTGCTGGTCCTTTAAAAGATGACAGTGGTGCCGCCAGTACAGGCGCTATTTTTATACTTAATGTTGAAACTAGAGAAGAGGCGGAAGCATTTTTGCACGGCGACGCATTCTATATCGGCGGTGTATACGAGAGCACTATTATTAGACCTTTTCGCCAGGTTTTTCCATCAGGTTAGACTTTTGTTTTGTTCATTTGGTGCTTGCAGAGCATCATTTAAAGCAGTGGGCTGGTGACTGGAAGACCTGATGCCGCGCGTCCATATTCGGGCCCGTTGATGTCCCATGACAAGTGTATTTGGTGTGCCGCCGCGTGAACATCTCGATGTCGTAATTGAAGAAAGTTGTCACGATGATTGGCGTTGGCCCCCGATACACCATGGATAATATCGACGACCTTTACACAGCATTTCGAAACGTATGCAGCGTCGCGGCGCCATCGCGCGCGGTCTTCAATACTCGGCCGTTTCTTATTCGCGACTAAGTTCTGCGCTTCTCGCCAATTTTCGCGGACAAGCAATCGGGCTGTGTCCGTCAAAACGCCGGCCTCCGCGACCTTAAGTTGGACAGTCGTGTGATCCGCCAATTTGGACCGATTAAATATTGATGTTTGTGACCTTAGTTTTGCGACAAAATCCTCAAAAGCACCAATCGCAATCCCAATCATAGGAGCGACAACGAGATGTGGTATAAACGGGATGAGTGGAAGTTTGTACGCATCGCCAGAAATTTTTTCGGTGCCAGGAGTATACCCTTCCCGCGCCAAAGTCGGGTCAAATACCATTGGTTCGGGAACAAATAAACCGTCACAGGAAACGTCTTTTGAGCCGGTACCGGCCAGTCCAGATACAAACCAAGTGTCGATAACTTCAAGATCTTTGGCTTTTACAACGACAATCCTCGCTTCGTCTTTCCCGTCTGGCATTTGGAGGGTAGCACCTAACATCATCCAATCACTCGCGTCGATCCCACTCGCGTAGGGCCATTTACCCGAAAAACGGTAACCGTTTTCAAGGCGTTCTAGCCTGCCAGCAGGAAAAACAAGTGTAGACCCAATTAAAGCGTCTTCATTATTACCCCATACTTCGGACATTACTTGCGCAGGCCACAAGGGGAGCATCCAATTGTGAGATATAAGGTTAATGTAGACCCAAGAAGTCGACGCGCACCCGCGGGCAAGCTCTATGGCGACGTCGATCATCACCCCAAAGTCTGTAACTTGGCCGCCGTAGTGCTCGGGCCGTAATATTCGCCATAACCCCGCTTTTCGGATATCCAAAATCGTCTCTTTGGGTATTTGGCGTAGTTTTTCAGTTTCTTTCGCCCGCGCCTTCAGAACAGGAACTAGCTCAGATGCCCTATTAACCAGCTCTTGTCTTGGCGGATTTGAGCTTAGCGTATTCATATTGCAGCGTGGTCGCGATCAATTAACAAATGTAAAGCTTTGCTGCTCCGTCGGCAGACCGTATAGCAAAGCGCCTAGATCTTCAGGCGCGGATGCAGGGTTCAACGCCCGAAAATACCGTCCACTCAAATGAACGACGAGTTCGTTACCTTTGAACGGAAAGGGCGTAAACCGGTACTGGTTGTCACCGAGTGGTAGGACGCTAATTTCGACATCTTTGTCAACGGTTTCCGGGACATGTACAAATATTTCTTCTTTGTGTTCACCCGAATGGCGCATATTAAAATACAAAGCTAAGGTATCAAAAAATTGAAGAAGTTTGTAGTTGCGGGTCAGATTTTTTTCCTCAACCCAATCCCTTGTTTGGGAATTTGACGCGAGCTTCTCCTTTAGTTGACCCTGCCGTTCTAACTCCCCGTCAAGCAAGCCCTTAACGTTATCCTCCTGTCCGGGAGGAACTGGTACGGATTTGCCGCCGTCCAATACGCGAAATTGGGAGTAGCCATATCGCTCATTGTAAAGCCCCCAACTGTGCATGCTTGATAATAAACCACAATAACCGTGTTCACTTTCGTTGAAATCAGGGGAAAGCTTGCTGGTTGTAACAACGCCCGGTACCGGTCCGCTACCGAGACCGCACGGAAAACCACTTTTGTTATCTAAGACCGGTTTTCTATCAAAATCATCCCAACCTCGGTCGTGGTTTTTTACTGTGTAAATAAACTCTTCGTGCGGAATGGGATCCTCGAATTCATCGTTTCCGAAGGCCAATACAAATTGATGGCATAGATCCAAGTGCTCCAACATTGTGGAGATAAAGCGCCTGTTGTCCGACGTGGCGGTCTGGATCATCATAAGAGCTCTCCTTCTCTTGATTAGCTATTAAGTAAAGCCGTTAAGCCGCATCTATTCAATATCTCTAGTAACGGATGTCAATGTTTATGGTTTTATTTCGCGTTGACCCTTGAATTACACTCTGTAAGAATTTTTTTGTTATAATACCGGTTTGATTTTTGGGGGGATAAAATGGAAGACGATATCGTTAAGCTTAGCGAGAAGGCGTTCTCTCTTTTTGAGGGAACGGACGAAGACAAGGATGACTTGCTAAAATTACACCGCGGATATCTCCACGCAAACTCACTCGGGTTAAACGTCGACGCGCTCAGGGAGGTGTGGAGCGCCGACCCCGATTGTGTTTGGTTTAACTCTACGGGATATAACTATTTTGGGATTGAAGATTGGGCAAAACTTTGGACCTACTTCGGGGCGCGCGTTGAAATAACTGAGCCCTGGCGTTCAACAGATGTACGGTTAATTGGTAACAGTGACTATGCAGTGATTACTTGTGAAAGAACGGCAATGGGACGATGGAAGTCTGAAGACAATGAACCTCATTGGACTGGAGATCATTGGCCATCTCGTTCGACAGAGGTATTTTCAAAGAAAAATGACAAGTGGATATGCGTCCACGCACATATCTCTACGCGGGAAACTGGCCCGCGACCTGAGCAACAAGAGGACTAATAAGGCAAATTGCCATGACACACTTACCGAGTTTTGCCATCCGTCTGCACGGCGGAATGGACTCGCGAGTTTGCGCAGCCCACGCTGAGCACGCGGAAACTTGCGGATTCCAGACGGTTTGGTTCGCTGAAAATCCCTTTCAAAGAGGCGTGTTGCCGGCGGCTTCTGCGAGCGTTCTTGCTACTCAGTCGATACAAGTCGGTATCGGGGTGTTTAATCCTTTTAATCGCCATCCGACGTTGATGGCAATGGAAATAGGCGCGCTCGATGAACTTTCAGGTGGCAGAGCCCTGCTAGGTATCGGCTCGGGTGTTCCAGAAACAATAAGTAAATTTCAGAAATTTTCAAAAATTGTAAGTGCGATGCGGGACACGCTTAATATCGTTTGCCCCCTACTATCAGGGCAGGAAGTTAGTTATCAGGGAACGGTATTTTCTGCAGATCGGGTTCAACTCTCTTATGAACTCACTAGACCAAAGATGCCAGTGTACGTCGCAGCCATGGGCGAGAGGATGTTGCGTCTTTGTGGCGAGGCGGGCGATGGTCTCCTAATAAGTAACATGTGTCCGCCGTCGTTCACTCAACGCGCGATTTCGTTAATGGATGAAGGAGCAAATCTAGCAAAGCGACTGCCGCCTGCTGAAATAGTAAAGTATGTCCCGTGCGTCGTGGACAATGATGCAGAAAAAGCAAGAAGAAGCGTGAAGCCCGCGATTTCTGTCATGTTGGCGGCCTACTGGAGGGCCTACAAGTCGACCCCAGCTGCACTTGGCGCGATAGGCAGTGATAATGGAATTGACCCGGATGTTTTTGGTCAATCTTTGGAACGCCTTAATAAGGGCGAACCCGCCGAAGAAGCCTTGAGCGATTCCTTTGTTTCGGCCTATGCCGTGGCCGGTACGGTTGACCAGTGCCTGGATCAATGTCACGAACTTGGTGAAAGCGGTGTCACACAAATGACTCTCACATTTCATGGTGATCGACCAAAGGAGTCGATGGCAGATTTAGGTGCTGCTGCTAGGGTCTTTCGCAGACAGGCGTGAACCCGCACAACAAAGCACAGGGCTTCTTTTAAACCTTTTTAAATTTGGCTTTGCTTTTCGAGGGCTAACTCTTGGCGGCGTAGGGCACGCCCTGGCCGGTTTACCGTTGGTTTGCCAGCTTGCCACACTTCGACACCGTTAACATAAACTCTATCGATGCCGGCTGCCTGCTTTGTAGGATTTTCAAAAGTTGCGGTGTCTTTAATCCGTTCTGGATCAAATATGACGATATCCGCATAAAATCCCGGAGCTAAGCGCCCTCTGTTTGTTAAACGGAACTTATCGGCGGTGAGGCTTGTCATTCGGCGGACCCCTTCCTCCAACGAAAACAATCCGATGTCACGTGCGTAATGCCCGAGCACACGAGGAAAAGTTCCCCAAAGTCTCGGATGAGGATGTGTGTCGTGAGGTAAGCCGTCAGAACCGATCATCGTGTGGGGAAACTTTATGACACGCTGGACGTCAGCCTCGTCCATCATAAAATATACCGCGCCGGCTGGACTTAAACGGGCAACCGTCTCATCCAAACCAACGCCCATTTCACGCGCTATATCACTGAGATCGCGACCCGCTTGGTCAGGTAATGCCGCAGACCAGGTGACGCGGACACGTTCTGAGTTCTTGGCGCGGTCGGCTAACAATATCGACGACGCTGCAATATATGGATAAACGTCCAAGCCGACTTCACCATGTTTCATTGCATCTAAAATAACAGGCAAAGTTTCCCGTGTCCGGCCGTGATTGGATTTGCCGGTTACCTTGTGATGGGAGATAATTAAGGCTACCTGTCCAGCCTGAGAAATTTGTATACTCTCCTCTATACTCTCCAACACATGATCTGCCTCATCTCGCATGTGCGTTGTGTATACACCTCCGACTTTTCCTACCTCTTCAGCCAATAGGGCGATCTCGGACGTAGGGGCCGCTGCCGCGGGTGGGTAGAAAGTGCCGCTGGAAAGCCCTATCGCTCCATCCTCTATGGCGGCGAACAGCGATTTTCGCATGTTTTCAATTTCTTCGTCATTTGCGGCTTTGGTCAGGTCATCCATTGCTCCAACGCGCAGCGTGGAGTGTCCGACAAGACAGGCGGCATTGAGCGCAGGTGGTTTTTCCTCTAACGCGGTAAGGTAGTCATTCATTTGATTGAACTTGTAGTCTTTGCGGTTGCCGATCAGGTCAAGAGGCGGGGGCGGGTCATTTTTAAGGCGTAAAGGGGCGAGACTGATACCGCAGTTGCCGGTGATGACTGTCGTGACGCCCTGACTTGCCTTGGCGGACATGTCAGGTGAGCTTATAAGTGCCCTGTCATCATGAGTATGGGCATCTATAAAGCCCGGGGCGATGACCCTCTCATTTATTTCGAGTTCGAGATCGCCCAAGCCGAGTGGAATATTTCCTATTTCAGCAATCTTGTCATTCTTCAAGCCCACGTCAGCCTGATAGGAAGATGAGCCAGTGCCGTCGATTACCAGGCCGTTCCGGAATACAATATCAAATTTGGACAACGGGCCGCCTATCTAAATAAAAATGGTTTAAACGTATTTCGCTACTATTGGACTGTCGCCCTTAAAACCATACTTTTTCCATTGGTCCGATACTTTTTTCATCATTTCCTCGTCCATGACCACTTCGCGAGGCCGGTCGGTCCACTCGTAGGGCGTCGTCGCATCCAGAATGATGCGGCTCATAATAAACCTTGTTTCTTTAGGAAGGCTCGGGTCCACGGGCGATGCGCGGCCTCGATTTATGATCTGCGCACAACGGACTGGGTCAAAGCGCACAGATAGTGCCCACCAAACGCGGTCCCAGTCTTCCACGTCTATATCGTCATCCACTACGATTACCCCTTTAAGAGCATAGTGGCCTGTAGTGGTTGCAATTGCTGCGTTGCCTACATGGTTTGAGTGTCCCGGATAACCCTGCTTTACGGAAATAATTGCCCAATACCAACCGCACGTCTCAGGCGGTACGTAGACACCTTTAATTCCCGCTATTTTCATCGTTTCGAGGTCGTGCCATAACGTCGCCGTGCGGTTGAGCGACTGAAACATGTGGATGTCATTGATTGGCTTGCCCACAGTAGTAGACCAAAAAATAGGATTGTTTCGGTGGTAAACCCTTTGAACCTTCAGCACGGGTTCTAGGGCCGACCCTTTGATGTCCTTTGCACTTGAGTAATAGCCCGTATATTCGCCGAAGGGCCCCTCGGGTCGCATGTTATCAGTGTCCAGATATCCCTCTAGTATAATCTCCGCTGTAGCGGGCAGCTTGAGACCCGTTAGGTCTGATTCAAATACGTTGATTGGTCTTTGTCTTACAGCGCCCGCCATATCATATTCACTAACGTCAGATCCCGCGAAAGTAGAGCTGCACAAAAGGAGCATGGGATCACATCCAATGACTGCCGCGCACGGCATTTTTTCGCCTAGAGCCTCCCATTTGCGCCGAATTTGTTCTCCGTGTTTTCCGTTAAGAATCATTACGCTGGCGCTATCTTTTCCTTGTACCTGCATTCGGTATGTCCCCAGGTTAGTCCACCCGGTATCTGGGTCCTGGCAAATAAGATAGACCGCTGTCCCGATATACCGACCACCGTCCTCCGGGTAGTAGAAAGGTGCTGGGAACCGCCCAAGATCGACGTCTTCGCCCTCTAAGATGTTGTCCGTCGCGGGCGCGTCGTTCACGACGCGAGGCGGGATCATCCCTTTTGTAGTCCTCTCCATCCACGTGCGACTGAGCGTGGCCATCGAGAGATTGGGATCTTGCTCCAGGGCTATTGCCAGTCGCTCTTTTGTCGTGAAGGCAGAGCAAAAAACGGGAATTTGGTGATCTTTAACGTTTTCGAACATCAACGCCGGACCGCCGCTCTCCTCGTTTAACTTTGCAACATGTGAAAGTTCAAGGTTCCAATCCACCTCAGCTTCTACGCGATGCAGCATGCCCGCCGTATCACACGCTTTTATAAAGTCCCTTAAATCGTTAATCACTGCCGCCTCACTTGTTTTTCAGTATTTATTTGACACGCTGATCATCCTTGGCTCTGAAAATATTTTAATTACCAAGACCAATTCTCCGACAAACAATATCGTTCGGCCGAAACTGTGAAGTATTTTGACGTCATTGCCAAATATAATTTTTGTTCATTTTACCAATACTATTTTTACCTACATAAAATTTTATACACACAGTTCGCCCTTTATTAGATTTTGGTCGGCATAAAATCATGCAACACTATATATCTATTATGGGTTTGCCATTTGTATTTGGTCAGGTTGCGAGAGGGGGTGTTCCGATGGATATTACAAATAGAGAGACAATTGACGACCTAAGAAGTTGGCTCCGCCGCCTTGAGGAGGAGGAACACCTCAGTGTGGTGACAGAACCTGTGGACTGGAACCAAGAGTTAAGCGGAGTAGTGCGTCGGACCTACGATGTCCTTGGAGATGCGTCGCCCGCTCTTCTTTTTGAGAATATAAATGGTTATCCCGCGCCCGGTCCGAACAAAATGTTCGTTGGTCAATTTCGGTCCTATAGCAGAGTTTGTATGATGTTGGGCCTGGATCCTATCTCCACCCAACGCCGCGAAATTGTTTCTGTTTTGCGTGAGCGTTTTTCTCAAACAATTTCGCCGGTCTTCGTAAATGATGCACCGGTGCATGAAAATGTGGAACTTGGTGATGCCATAAATGTCTTAAAGTTCCCGGTCCCCCAATTTAATCATCGTGATGGAGGCCGATATATTGGGACGATGCATATGACTATTACAAAGGATAGGGATAGCGGCTGGGTTAATTGTGGGCTTTACCGAATTATGGTTCACAATGAGCGGGAACTCGGCATCTACTTTCGACCTGGACGCCAACATATAGGCCTGCAACAACTGAAATATTTAGAGCACGATGAGCCCATGCCGGTTGCTATCGCTATCGGTCTTGATCCTCGGTTATGTTTTGTGGCACCGGCTAATGTCCCGGCTGGAGTAAGCGAGTTTGAAGTAGCAGGCGCATTAACCGGAGAACCGGTGAAACTGGTGCAGGGTAAAACTGTGGATCTTCCCGTGCCCGCGAACGCAGAAATTGTTATCGAAGGCTTTATCCACCCAAATGAACTGCGGGAAGAAGGGCCGTTTGGCGAATATCCCGGTTATTATGGAGAAGTGCCCGGGCCATCTCCTGTCATCCGCGTCACCGCTGTAACGCATCGATCGGATCCCGTGTTTCAAGGGTCAGTGGAAGGACATCCCGTAAACGAATCCCACGTAATTGGTTCGCTGGTAAAGTCGACAGTGATTTGGAATGCACTCGACTATAATGGCGTGCCTGGTATCAAGGACGTTGCCTGTATTCCAGAATCATCCGGTGGTCACATGGTAATTTCAATTACCCCCACAGTTCCAGCACATGCGGACTGGATAGCGAATACCGTATGGGGAACATCCGCGTCGGTTTGGTCCTTCAAGCATCTTTTTATTGTTGATGATGACATAGACCCATGGGATTTGGGTCAGGTTTCCTGGGCAATGGCGTGGCGAGTAAAGGCCAGTGAAGATATAAAAATATGGAAAAATCACAGAGGCTCTCCCATAGATCCCAGACAAGAACCCGAGAAAAAAGGTTATTGGGATCGGGTCCTCATCGATGCGACGAGGCCCTGGAATTGGGAACCTCGCGAGATATGGGGAAGCGAGGGTGTTAATAAAGGGGTCCCTCAGAAGTTTCCCCCAACAAGTCGCCCGGCTCAGGACACAATTAACTTGGTCAATGACAAGTGGGAGAAATATGGGATCAATCCGGTTCAAGAGTTTATCGGGAGCCCAGTGGGAATAATGCGAAACTGGTGGGAACCCAGATCAGATGGTGATTGAACATTAGTTTGGGGGGGTATTGCGCGTCGGTGTTGAATTTTGTTTGATAAGGGAGATGAATCGTTTTTCGTTAAGACAGAAAATATTTGATCACGGGGCTATAGTAAGAATAACAAATTTAGGGCTTTGGAGAGGAAACCGATATGAAACGAAGTTTACTTGCGACCGCGGCTGTGGTTGCCGCGAGCATTTTGGCTGTGACGGCAGCGCATTCGAAAGAATTGATTTACGGTAGTTGGGTTAGTCCCAAGCATCCCGTTATGGCGGGTTCATTACCCCATCTTTTTAAGGGGGTCGAGAAAGACACTGGCGGTGCAATCAAATGGAAAATGGTCGCGGGCGGGCAACTTATGAACGGCCGGGGAACACTCGCCGGAGTGCGAGATGGAATTGCTGATGCGGGTATGCCAATTCCGTCATATACACCAACTGATCTGCCGGCAACGAATAGCGTGTTCTCCACGCTTGTTTTTGGTGAGGATATCGTGGCGGCTGGAGGAGCAACAACTGAAATGTTGATGTTACGTTGTCCAGAGTGTTTAGCGGAGATTAGAAAAAATAAAGCTGTTGTACTTGGAAGTTATTCCGCGTCACCGTTTAAACTGATGTGTCGAAATCCGGTCAGGTCACTTGCTGAGCTAAAAGGAAAAAAAGTGCGTAGCTCGGGCGGGGGTGTCTATCTAATGAGAGCGGCCGGCGCGACGCCCGTCGCAATGAGCCCTGCAAAGGCGACTACTGCGCTTCAGCGGGGCACTATAGATTGTGTACTCGGCGCGCCTTCATGGCTGAGGTCTTATGGTTATCAGGATGTGGCGAAGCACATTCTTAACTATCCGCTCGGTATGGTGGGGCCAGTGCTTTCGATGTATCTGAACCGGGCGAGCTGGAATGCTCTCACTACAGACCAGAAGAAGGCCCACCTTAAGTATGCCCCGAGGGTAGTCGCGCATTCTGTCATTACAGCCTATAAACTGCGGGACGAAGCGATTATCGCTTCAGCCAAGAAGATCGGCGTGACGTTGCATCCGGCCGGTGCCGAATTTAAAGAATTGGTAGAGAAACGCGCAGTGGCACAGCGCGCGCAAAATATCAAAAACGCAACGAAATTCGGTGTGAAAAATGCCGAAAGAATAGCAAGTGATTTTGAAACCGCCTTGAAAAAGTGGGCCAAGTTATCGAAAGAGATTGGTAGTGATACGGTAAAATATGAAGCAATTCTCAAACGAGAAATTTACGACAAATTAGACGTAAACAAGCTTTAAAAAGTAGTAGGGTGGTGGACTGCAATATGGTGCAGTCCACCACCCATTCTTTTACCTTTTTAGTACAAGACCTATAGAGTTTGAATCAACATTGTGAATAAATTTAGCAAGGCCCTCAGTGTGCCAATTAACTGCTTGATGTGGTTAGCCTGTTTTGGCGGGGTCCTTATGATGGTGCACATTACCATCGACGTCATTGGTCGTGTTGTGTTTAACAACCCATTCGACGCGACCATTGAGGTTGTCTCGGCCTACTACATGGTTGCGGTGTCATTTTTGCCGTTGGCGTATATAAGCCGTCACGAGGGACAAATAATCGTTGAATTGTTTACTCGCAAGCTTCGAAAACGGCCAATGCTGCGCCTTGAACTGTTGGTAAACGTTGTAACACTTGCCTATTTGTTGTTGTTTGCTTGGCAGACAACCCTTGGCGCGATTGAACGCACAATGAGTAACGAAATGTGGGAGACAGCCGCGGGTTTCTTGGAGGTGTGGCCCAGCAGGTGGTTATTACCTGCAGGTTTAGTAGTAATGGCTCTATTTGTCCTATTCAGAATTCTAGAAGATTTTCGTGGTGCCCTTCAATCTAGTGATAGTGATATTGCATGACGTCACTTGAACTAGGATTTTATAGCCTTGGCGCGATCCTTTTGTTGATCGCCGGGCGGCTGCCCATCGGGGTGGCACTTGGGGGTATTGCCTTTTTGGGAATTGCTCATTTGCGGAACGTAAATGTTGCGTTTGGGGTCATAAAAGACACACCCTTTGAGTTTGCTGCTAATTATAGTTTGTCGGCCATTCCAATGTTTCTGTTGATGGGATCAGTTGCCCATCATTCGGGGATCAGCCAAGCATTATTTAGAGCCGCTAGACTATGGTTTAGTGGCTTGCCGGGTGGCCTTGCAGTGGCGACAAATCTTGCGTGTGCGGCATTTGCCGCGGCGTCTGGTTCGAGTGTCGCGACCGCTGCGGCCATGGGCCGTATAGCCATCCCTGAGATGCTCGAACATGGCTATGAAAAGGGGCTGGCCACTGGGGTTGTCGCAAGTGCAGGCACCCTGGGATCGCTCATTCCGCCGAGTATTCTTTTTGTGCTGTACGGAATTTTCGCAGAGGTTTCAATCGTAAAATTGTTAATCGCGGGCGTATTTCCCGGCTTGCTTACGGCCGCTGTCTACACGGCAATGATTATTACTCGGTGTAAACTAAATCCAAAACTCGCTCCGCCAATTGACCGAGCTGAGATCGAAAAACTTAAACCGGAGCGTATGCGTGCACTCGTGCAAGTCTGGCC
>CAZOHS010000066.1:0-13201 GCA_964579285.1 uncultured Rhodospirillaceae bacterium
GTCTAGTGCTTGTGCGAGGTTCATCCCACTATAAGACTATTAACTTTTATCTGCGAAGAGGAAGCAATGAACCAGATGGCGAGTGAATTAATTGCCGGAAGCACGTTTTCCTGCTGAGGTTCCTGCCTGTTTTCCAAATACTGCTCCAGACGTTAGTCCGGACCCTCCTGGATAATTAAAATAAAATATGCCGCCAACCAGTTCGCCAGCTGCGAAAAGTCCACGAATTGGTTTCATATCAAGATTTAGTACTTCGCCCTCATCGTTTATTCGCAACCCGCCGAATGTGAAGGTCACGCCGCACGTCACCGCATAACCCTCATAAGGCGGCTTGTCTATTGTGTTGGCCCAATTTGTTTTATCGATGGCGAGGCCATTCGTGGCTTTGCCGTCTTTGATGTTCGGATTGAATTCTATGTCGTTACGAACCGCCAAATTGTATTCTTTTATTTCTTCTATAAATGCGTCTTCGTTAACACCATCAAGTTTGCTGGCAAGCTCTTCAATTGAGTTTGCAGTTACCTTAGTTATCTGACGAATATTATACTCATCACGCTGCAGATGTTTCGTTTTTTGATCGAAAATTTGCCAGGCAAACTGACCGGGCTGTTCGAGAATTACCCTACCATATTTTGCGTAAGTATAGTTGCGGAAATCGGCCCCCTCATCAACAAAACGTTTGCCGGTAGCATTTACCATTATGGCAAAAGGGTACGAATGTTTTTGGAATTGATCACCTACTGCGAGATCCCCAAATTCCGGAGCATTCATTTCCCAGCCGACAGCGTGACAACCCGACCAATTTCCATTTGGGCTAGCGCCTATGTCGAGGGCCATACGAATTCCTTCGCCTGTGTTAAAACGCGTACCCCGAACCTTTGCGAGATCCCAACCCGGCCCTAAATAACGGGTGCGCATTTCAGTATTGGCTTGGAAGCCTCCGCAGGCCAATACTACGGTCCGGCCCATTAAATCGTATTCCCCTTCGTTATCGCGCACCTTTACTCCGATAACCCGGTTGTTGTCAGAGATTAGAGCAAGCGCCCGCGTCTCATAGCGGATATCTATTTCTTCACGTTTAGCAATATCGGTCCACATCTGGACAAGACCGGGACCTCCGCCAACCGTCTCTAAAGTTAATCCACCCCAGAACTTAAATTTTCCGTCGATTTTGAATGCCTGTCGGCCATATATAGGAACGAAACGTACGCCCTTTTCCCGCATCCAAATAAGCGTATCTAGGCTTTGAGTAACAAGTGTTTCGACCAGGTCCGGGTCGGCCCGATATTGCGTAACACGAGCCATGTCATCGAAAAATTCATCCTGTGTGTAGGTGCCAAAATCGGTAGTTTCAATTTCTGTATCCGAGAGATCTGGGACTAGTTTAAGGATATCTTCCACGCCATTGTAAACCACGCGCATGGCGCCGGCAGTAAAGGCACTGTTCCCTCCGGCCTCATCTACGGGTGCCGCTTCTAGCATTACTACAGAAGCACCCTGCTCGTGAGCAGCGAGAGCAGCACAAAAAGCGGCATTACCACCTCCCACAACGACCACGTCCCAGTTTTTCTCAGTCATTTTCATGTCCCGATTCGTTAAAGGCTTCCCGATATTTATCAGGTTGCAATTCACTTGGCGATACAGGTAATCGATACGCGACTCAAATTTAAGTTAATGTTATGTGTACCCTTGAATAGAAAGGTACCAAATTGCGATGCAAACTAGTATTCCAGCTACTTTTATGCGTGGTGGAACGTCACGGGGCTTGTACTTTAAGAAATCGGACCTACCCGTCGATAGAGCACTTTGGGATAATATTTTCTTATCGGCATTTGGGTCTCCCGATCCACGCCAAATAGATGGTGTGGGGGGAACAACGTCCGTCACAAGTAAGGTGTGCATAATTTCTCCATCCGAACGCAAGGATAGTGACGTTGACTACTTTTTTGCGCAGGTATCGGTCATAGAAGCCAAAGTTGATTATGGACCCACTTGTGGCAACATGCTGGCCGGAGTCGGTCCATTTGCTATTGAAACCGGCATGGTGACGCCTGAACACGACGAAACCAGTGTCCGCATCTATCAGGTTAATACTAATGGTTTGGTAGAAGCTGTGGTACCGACACCCCAAGGCCAAGTTGAATTTGAGGGTGATCTTGCGATAGACGGTGTACCCGGAACCGGGTCGCCCATACTCCTGAACTTCATGCAAACAATTGGGTCTCATACGGGCATGTTATTTCCTAGTGAGAAACAATCGGAGGTAATACAAGGGGTGGAGACCACACTGATTGACGCTGCGATGCCAGTCATGCTCGTACGAGCGAGCGACGTCGGGAAAACAGCCTATGAAACGGCCCAGGAACTCACGCAAGATACTATTTTTCTTGCACGCGTCGAGGCTATGAGACGGGAGGCAGGTGAGCGGATGGGGTTGGGCGATGTATCTAACAAGGTTGTCCCAAAAATTATAATAGCGGCCGCCCCGAAAGGTGATGGAAATATAACATCCCGGTATTTTGTGCCGGATAAAGCGCATGAGACCCATGCAATCACCGGCGGTATTGCACTTGCTCACGCTTGCCAGATTCCCGGTACCGTTGTTTATGAATTTGCAAAGCCTCTAAAAAATAGTCCTCGCCCTATATTTTCCATTGAACACCCTTCCGGAAAACTTCACCTCACTCTAACGCTTAATGGAAATTCAGCCGTCGGAAGAATTGACACAGTGGGTATTACCCGCACTGCCAGAACGATCATGCAGGGTTTGGTGATGATACCAAGTTCGCTCATCCGAAAAATATGATCGAAAACGACCATTAGTGGGGTTAAGAGAAGAAGGCGGACAGTACAGTACTGTCCGCCCTTTAATTGTTTTCTTGTTAACTTATTTCAAGGGCGAAAAGGGGGCCCCTAGGACTATTTTGTTTGCCTGCGTTTGTAGTGTTGGTTTGCGACCCTTAGGCGGCCAAATTCCCTTGGCGGCGGCTTCGGCGCGCACCTCCGCACGATGTTCGAGGCTCTCATATGCCCAAATATGGACAAATTTGTTCAGTTCTCCAGCATCGGTGTGCATGGCCATCACGAGTTCGGACATTTCGGTTCGTTTAGCAATAGCTTTTTCCCAATTCTTGTACATTTCACCGATCATACCTGGGATCAACATGTATTCGCGCCACTCAAAAATGGGCCCCTTGTTGCCCTTCGCGAAGGTGGGTGTCATTGGCGAGGGGACAAAAATTTCAGAACGCTGGTCTTCAAGTAGATGGGCTACCTTGGGTGGCCAATTATATTTTTTATCTCGGGACCGAGCGCGTTTTTTTTCGCGCTCCTCCGCATCCTTGTAGGGCCATATATGGATTACCTCGTTTAATGGGCCAATTTCTGTGTAAAAAAATGCCGATATACGAGAAAGGCTCTGACGCTTCTGATAGGCTTTGCCAAATATATTAATAAATTCCGGCACGCCTCGCGGCGACAATCGATAACTTCGAGCTTCATAGATCATGGATGCTCCCTCCTATTTGGTTATATTTGTTGTACGTAGAGGATTTTTGTGCGCCGGACCACCCCATGGCCGGTACGTGCATTATGTTTCCTGAACTAACGAGAGGGTGTAGTCTATTCTAAACTACTTCGGAGAGCCCAATGCCAGATACCGGTACAGCCCCACATACAATCCAATCCGTCGAGAGTTTGCCGTCCCGCGGGATCCATCATCTCGCACTGACCACGGAAGATATGCAAATGACGACAGATTTCTATGTTAACGTTGTCGGAATGCCACTCGTCCATGCTATGAAGGTCCCTCCTGGCGTGGGCACGGGGCCTGGTAATCGCGGCAATCCACCGTATGAAGAAATTAGGCATTACTTTTTTGATATGGGGAACGACAGCCTTTTGGCATTTTTTGAAATCCCTAAGGGTGAAAAGAAGCAGTCGGATCGTGACGATATTGGAGGGATGCAGCATTGTGCTTTTACGGTGACCCCTAAGCAAATGGAAGAAATGCGTACCAGGTTTGACGCGGCGGGTGTTAGTTACGATGGTCCTGTCGATATTCTCCCTGGATTAGTATCAATGTATTTTTTAGATCCAAACGGCATTCGCATGGAAGCGTGCTGTCAGCCATCTAAGGGCGAGAATCCTGAGGTTATTGGCTCCGTTCTACAAACGAAGGACGTGGCGCGTACAGAACTTGAAACAACGGGGGCATCCGAGGAGTGGGTTGTACGAATTACTAAACATTTGCCTGATTAAGGTTGGTTAGGCGTCCATACGCTCATTTTTATAGAGATAAAAATCAGATGGTGGGGGTGGCCGAGTGTCGGTCCAAGCCTTCAACGCCGCCCGAGCTTCGTCGCGATGTGTTTGTCGCTCATTCTCGTCAATGACCTCGCTCGTTATTTCCAGTCGAATGCCGTTTGGATCGAAGAAATAGATTGATTTAACGAAGCCGTGATCCGTCACGCCGACTACCTCAACGCCCGCCCCTTCTAGCAGACCCTTCCATTTTTTTACTTCATCGACCGTCGCAACCTGCATCGCAAAATGGTTGACCCATGAGGGTGTTTCTGGGTCCGGTACGCAGGCGGTTTCGTCCCCGAGGTCAAAGAACGCAATATAACTGCCGTCATCAAACTCAAAAAAGAGATGAACATACGGGTCGGAGGCACCTGTGCTGGGAACTTCATTTGCCTGAATCACGTGCGCGAGAGGTAACTGCAAAAGATCTTCGTAAAAGCTTCGGGTTTCTTCCGCGTTCCGGCACCGGTACGCGTAGTGATGAAGCCCGCCAATTCTTTTGAAACTAGTCATTTGTCGTCCCTCCATTCATCCAGCATCAAGTTTTCCAGACTGTACCCGTCGTCTTATTTCTTTGAGAGTAGTGGTAACACCTTTGAAATAGCTTTTTGACATGCGTTCTGCATATTTGGTTTCCGCTTCGCTGCCCGTTTTCAAGCCTTCTACTGTTAAGCTAAATGTAAACTTTAGCGCGATTTCACCATTCTCAGTGTTGATAATTTCGTTTATGACCGTTCCCATCGCTTTGCTTTTGGTGCGTGTAAAGATGACGCGCGCTTCCGGTTCAAAGACAACCCTTTCTTGCATCTTTTCTCCGCGCAAGGTGAAATCTCGTAACAACCAGTTTTCGCCACGTTCCACTACAGTACAAGCTGTCATTCCCTCGAGGAACGGGACAGGATTCTCAGCTTTTAGCACGAGGCCTTGCCACACTTGGGCGTGGGTCAGGCCGACTTCAACGTGCTTGATCGGTATTTCATGGCTCACTGTAAACATCTGAGCCTCCTTGCCGCGATGCTATGCGCGTCTATAAACAAGGGCAAACTTTATAGTAACCTGGCTAATTAGGAAAAGAGTTTATTATAACGGTTGCTTAAACAGCTACGTTAATAACGTCACTTTGTTCCATACATCCGATCTCCCGCGTCACCAAAACCGGGGCGAATATATGATTGATCATCCAGTTCCCGGTCGACCGAGGCCGTAATAATAGGCACGTCAGGATGAGCGCTTGAGAAGGCTGCGATGCCTTCCGGTGCAGCAACCACGCATACAAACTTAATGCGTTTGGCACCCGCTTGTTTGATCCGGTGCACTGCGGCCGTCGCAGAGCCCCCTGTCGCCAACATGGGATCTACCACTATGCAAAGCCGCTCCTCAATTTGTTCCGGTAATTTTATATAATATTCTATCGCGACCTTCGTTTCGGGATCACGATACAATCCTATATGCCCCACTTTTGCGGCAGGTATAAGATCAAGCATACCGTCTAGCAAACCGGTCCCAGCCCGCAGAATCGAAACTAGGCAAAGTTTTTTGCCTTCTAGTTTGCTCGAAGCCATGGTCTCAAAAGGCGTCGCTATTTGAACCTCCTCGACTTCTAAATCCCGGCATACCTCGTACGCTAAAAGCAGACTAATTTCGCGGACCAGTTGGCGAAATTCCGAGGATCCGGTCCGTTGGTCGCGTATTAGCGTCAACTTGTGCTGGACAAGCGGGTGGTCGACTACTTCGATTAGCGCGTTTGTATTTAGGTATTTATTATCTGTCACTTTAACCTCTTTAAAAAACGGTCGCATCACTGTCTAACTGGATTGGCGGCGCTCCGTCAGATCTTAACTTCGCGGCTATTTGGCGGCCAGCAGACCAAGTGCCGCCCTCCAATACGCTAGCCAAGGGAAGTTGTTCAATACTAAGGCCTATTGACGTTCTCACTTTGTGAGCCACTCGATCTAGCAATGCGACGGTTAGTGCTCTCCACTCCACAATTTCTTCAGCCTCGGGTTTAAATTTCTTTATAAAAAGAGTGGGATCTTTTGGAATGATGACACCGGTATCGATAAATAACCCGCCGTTCCGGTATTCGCCCAGCCCTGTGAGCCCATCAATTTCACATACAACAGTGCCGCCATCCTCGATTGGTTCGATTAGAGAATATGCCAGCCATTGCGACAGTTTGTGGAACGGTACAAGATTGTCTGTGGCGTTTTGCCTTCTCAACCGGCTGTGTTTCCAGACATCCCCAAGCTTAACGCCGTCGAGTAAATTGGGTGAAGGCCATATATCTGACAGGTTTTCTAGGATCGCTACCAAAATATTGCGAGCAGGTAGGGGACCCTTATCGGTTAGTGTCAGAAGAAGGTGTCCCGGGCGAAGGTTTCCTCTATATTCGAACGTCTTCTGGCGCGACGATATCACTTCTCCAAGTCTTTGAAGCAGATTGGCACGCTCCTTTAGACCTACCAACACGTTTTTCTCGCTAACCTGCATCGCGTTTGAAAGCGATATTTCGGTAATAGCCTGTAACGCGCCTGCGTCAACGCGAAGCGGGTTTTCGGGATCAGAACTGAAGAAGCCGGCTTCGAACAACCGCAAACTGGCGATTGCTAAACCCTCTGACCGGGCGAATGAGAGGCCGCTTTCCGCATCCCGATATCGCCAATTCGGGCCGGCGCCCGCATCGAGAAGTACTGAGACTATAGCCAGATCACCGGCGGCTACCATTCGGTCAAGTCCTTCAAGTTCGGATCGATTGGCGCACTCTTTCCATAAATCACGCCCGGCGAGTTCAAAGTGGCGCCAGCGGCTGTGAAAAGGGACTTCTAGATTTGGGTACTTGTGTTGCATTTCAGTGATGACCAGGTCCGAGACAATATCGAGTTTAGCCAGGTTTAATTCAAACCACGGAAGGTCGCCATTTATGCCAATTTGTAAAAGCTCGGAGCACCTTTCCCGCACGGCTTCCGGTGTACGTAATTCTTTAACGTGTTGAATACGGACTGGATTGCTCAAAACAGGTTTCGCCCTTTTACATCCCCTAATTCTTTAACATCCTTGATTGTATTTTGGGTAAAATATCCAGCTGCTTTTTTGGCTTCAATTTCTACCATTGCATCTTCGGGAATTAGCTCTTCTGGTAGGTCTATTCTTTCACCTATCGTAATACCCTGGCGAACGAGAGAATCGTGTTTCATATCACTCATAGAAGCAAACCGATCTAGTTGAGTAATACCCAGCCAGTGAAAAATATCGGGCATCAATTCTTGGAACCGAGCATCCTGAACCCCTGCCACGCATTCTGTTCTTTCAAAATACTGGGCCGCATTATCGCCTTTCTCCTGTCGTTTGCGAGCATTATAAACAAGAAATTTTGTTACTTCGCCCAACGCACGACCCTCTTTTCGGTTATAAACGACTAGCCCATTTCCGCCTGACTGCGCCATTTCAACACATTTTTCTATTCCGTGAGTTAAATACGGGCGACATGTACATATATCTGAACCAAAAACATCCGAGCCATTACATTCATCATGCACTCGGCACGCTAGTGGAACGTCTGGGTTTGAGAGAGTAGAGGGATCCCCGAAAACATACGCGGACAAACCACCAATCGGTGGCAGAAAGACCTCTAAGTCACTTCTGGTTACTAGTTCCGGGTACATACCTCCCGTATAAGTGAACAATGCTCGACGCAGGGTTCCCGTGTCACAACCGAGACGTTTAGCCATACCCGGCAGGTGCCAAACCGGGTCGACTGCTATTTTTGTAACGTGCACGTCTCCATTTTCTAGAAGGACTTTGTTGTCAGGCTGCAGCCTTCCGAGCTTTATCGCGTCTTTTAGCTCAAGCATCGACAAGCGTGCCTGTGTTACCGCAATTGTTGGACGAATATCCACACCGGCCGCGAGCTCTTCTGCAAAATACTCCGTTACTAAATGACCAAAAGGGTCTATCGAAACAATTTTCCCGACATCTGACCATTGAGAATAAGGTCCAATCTTTGCGACGGGTGCGGTGTTTTCCAGGTCAGGTTTGAAATCGGGTTTTAACGTTCCTGCTGCAACTGATGCTGCAAGGTACACGCTATAGCTCCCAGAATGTGTTCCGATCGTGTTACGGGCCTCCTGGTCTGTCACGGTTCCAATCACGGGCCCTCGTTTATTGGGGTCCACTGCACCCCAATCTATTGGAGAGTGGGCATTGTTGCCTACCGGGCTATGGGATGTAAGAACAATATGGTCGTGTGCGCTCATGCGAAAGGCTCCCTTATCGCGAGAAGCGGAGGAACATAGCTAAAATCTCTGCTCCGTCTAGCAAAATTTTTTTATCACTGTTTAAAGTCTAAAGATGTTATCGCAAAACACGGTATTGTTATGTCTATGTGGAAAGGTTTTCTTCTAAGTTTTTCACAGTATACTTTATTAGCACAACTCAAATTGGGAACAACCTCATGCAATGCTTCTTGTTTCACCTAATGCCATACGCGTCTCTCGATCTAGACTATGACAAGGAATACAAGGCTTCGTGGGTGATTTATCCTAACTCAAACTTTGATCCCAAAGTGGGTAGTTACCTCTATAACACATATCTTGATGAGTTAGAGCTAGGTGAAGAACTTGGTTTTGATGGCTTGTGTGTAAATGAGCACCATCAGAATGCGTATGGTTTAATGCCCTCTCCCATTGTTCCGGCTGCTGCCCTTGCCCGGCGAACGTCGAAAGCAAAGATAGCCGTTCTTGGTAACGCGTTTGGCATTCGTGAGCATCCACTGACGCTTGCAGAGGAGCATGCGATGATCGACTGTCTCACTGGTGGTCGTTTAATCAGCGGCATGGTCCGCGGAATCGGCGCAGAATATTACTCGCTGGGAGCAAATCCAGCTTTTAGTCATGAGAGATTTCATGAGGCCCATGATCTTGTTATTCGAGCGTGGACGGATGAAGGACCGTTTGCGTTTGAAGGAAAACATTATCACTTCGAGTACGTCAATGTGTGGCCACGCCCCTTTCAAAAACCACATCCCCCAATCTGGTGTCCATCCCAAGGTTCACTAGAGACCATCGAGTGGGCGTCTCATCCTGATCGTAAATACACTTACCTTCAAACCTATAGTCCGTTTGACGCAGTTCGAAAATTCTTGAACCTCTACCGCGAGGTGGCGCGTGATAAGTACGGATACGAAGCCCAAGATGCACAGTTAGGTTGGGCAGCTCCGATCTACGTTGGTGAAACCGACGAAAAAGCGCTTGAAGAGGCTCGGCCGCATATGGAGGCATTTTTCAACAAATTTTTGCGGATGACGCCTCAAATGGCTTTTCCGGCAGGCTATCTAAGTCTCAGGTCATATAAGAATGTAATGAAGCATAAGGGAGGCCTCTCAACAGTCCGTAGTGTAGAAGAACTCATGGAGACCGGTATTATTCTGTGTGGAAGCCCGGACACCATTCGTAAACGGCTCGAATACTGTCAGCGCGAAGCTGGTGTCGGACATTTCCTCGGCATGTTCCAGGTTGCGTCGATGCCGCACGACATGACTGTTGCAAGTATGAGGCGTTTCGCGAATGAAGTGATGCCAGCTGCTAAGCAATTTGGTTTGCAGGCTAAAGTTGCCGCTGAATAATAATAAAAGATAAAATTAGGACAACTCAATGAAGGTCTTTCTTTTTCACCTGATGCCCTACGCATATGTAGATCCTAATTATGATCAGGAACACGATACTTGTTGGGTGACCTATCCCAACAGTAACTTTGACCCCGTTAAGGGTCATGAACTGTACAATAGATATCTTGATGAGCTTGAATATGCAGAGGAGCTCGGTTTTGATGGCGTCTGCGTGAATGAGCATCACCAGAACGCGTACGGTTTAATGCCCTCTCCAGTAGTGATGGCGTCGGCGTTGGCTACAAAAACCGAGAGAGTAAAGATAGCGATCTTAGGAAACGCATTTGGTATTCGGGATCATCCCCAGACGTTAGCAGAAGAACACGCGATGATCGACTGTATAACGAGTGGCCGGTTGATCAGCGGTATGGTGCGCGGCTTGGGGTGTGAATACTATTCTTTAGGCGCAAATCCGGCAGATAGTCATGAGCGGTTTCACGAAGCTCACGACCTAGTTATCCGTGCTTGGACTGACGAGGGCCCGTTTTCGTTTGAGGGCAAGCACTACCATTTTGATTATGTTAATACGTGGCCACGGCCTTACCAAGAGCCACACCCCCCGATCTGGGTGCCAAGCCAGGGCTCAACCGAGACTATTAATTGGGCCGCTCATCCGGACAGGAAATATACTTATTTGCAGACATACTCCCCCTTTCAGAACGTTGTTCGTTTTCACCATGCATATCGTCAGATTGCACATGACCATGGTTATAAGGCGACCTCGGAACAACTGGGCTGGGCTGCACCAATATATGTTGGTGAGACAGACGAGGCTGCAATTGATGAGGTGCGGCCACATGTTGAACTATTCTTCAATAAGCTTCTCAGGTACCCAACAACGATGTTGTTACCGCCAGGTTATATGTCTATCGATTCATATAAACGCGTTTTGAAAACTAAATCGAGTTTGGTATCAACCCATACTGTTGAATCTCTTATAGAACGCGATGTAATTATTGTGGGTAGCCCGGATACCGTTCGAGAAAAATTGACTAGGTGCCACGCTGAGGTAGGACTGGGTTACTTCCTCGGTATGTTCCAAATTGGAAGCATGTCACATAAACTTACTCTCGCATCGATGGAACGTTTTACGCAAGAGGTTATGCAAGATGTGATGGCTTTGGAAGGTTCAGGAAAATGGGAGCCCGATCAGGCTGAAACTGCTACGCAGGCGGCAGAATAGAGCTAATCACCTCCTCTGGCCCCTCGTAAAAATGGGCAATTGTTTCGGAGTTCTAACGCGTGGGCTCCGGGTGGTCTCCTGAATAATCGTAAAAACCTTTGCCAGACTTGCGGCCAAACCAACCCGCCTCAACATATTTTACGAGCAATGGACACGGGCGGTATTTAGTATCAGCCAGTCCATCGTAGAGGACCTGCATAACAGAGAGACAAGTGTCTAGCCCGATAAAGTCGGCAAGTTCTAACGGCCCCATCGGGTGATTGGCACCGAGCTTCATTGCGGCATCAATATCACTAACAGAGCCTATTCCCTCGTGAAGTGTGTAGACAGCTTCATTAATCATTGGCAGCAGGATACGGTTAACGATAAAAGCCGGAAAATCTTCGGAAATAACCGGCGTCTTTCCCAGACGGTAGGTAAGGCCTTCCACTACCTTGTGTGTCCTGTCGTCGGTTGCGATTCCCGGGATCAGTTCCACCAGCTGCATAATGGGAACCGGGTTCATAAAATGCATGCCCATGAAGCGTTCTGGCCGGTCAGTCGCGGCGCCAAGTTTGGTGATAGAGATAGATGAGGTGTTTGATGCGATGATTGCGTCTTTTCGAAGTGACGGGATTACATCCTTGTAAATTGCGCGCTTTATATCCTCTTTTTCCGTTGCTGCCTCAATAACAATATCACACTCGCTGAGTGCTTCGAATTCCGTCGAGGCGGATAATAAGGATAGTGCCTCTTGCTTCTGCGCGTCGCTAATTTTTTCCCGACTTACTTGTCGATCCAAGTTTCTATCAATGCCGGCAATCGCTTTATCAAGTTGTTCCTGGCCAATATCATTCATTACAACTTCTATGCCGGTAACTGCGGCAACATGCGCAATTCCTGATCCCATTTGGCCGGCGCCAATAATACCTATTCTTTTAATACTTAGTGCTTCTGGTGTTGCGCCGGGGTCTTTAATGGCAGCCATTCATAACGCTCCTTTCCTCTTATTTCGCTATAAACCCGCATGTGATCAAAATTAAATTCTTTCCGGGTTTATCGCGGTTGGACACCCTGCCTCTCTAATTCTTCATCAAGTTCAGGTACGAGCTTGAATAGGTCACCCACCAGGCCATAGTCGGCAACGGAAAAGATTGGGGCCTCCTCGTCCTTATTTATTGCAACAATTACCTTTGAGTCCTTCATTCCGGCGAGGTGCTGTATAGCCCCGGAAATTCCAACAGCAATATATAATTCGGGGGCCACTACCTTACCAGTTTGTCCAACCTGATAATCATTTGGTTTGTATCCCGCGTCCACCGCTGCCCGCGATGCGCCTACAGCCGCTCCCAATTTATCGGCTACTTTCTCAATAATCTCGAAGTTTTCTCCAGATTGCATACCTCGACCGCCAGAAATTATTATTCTTGCCGAAGTTAATTCTGGACGCTCTGACTTAGTCAGTTCCTGTCCGACAAACTGGGATAAGCCCAGATTAGGTGCCGCATTTATACTCTCTATCGCGGCTGAGCCCCCCTCTTCAGAGGTCGCGACGAACGCTGTACCACGGACAGTTATTACTTTGATACCGTCTGAGGACTGGACGGTCGCCATTGCATTTCCAGCGTATATTGGATGGACAAAAGTGTCCTCGGAAATAATCTGGACGATATCCGAGATTTGAGCGACGTCTAACAGCGCTGCCACACGAGGCGCGATGTTTTTCCCAGAGGTGTTCGATGGAAACAGTATGTGGCTATAGTTTTTAGCAAGGTTGACGATCAGTGGTGCCACATTTTCGGCTATTTGGTGACTTAGAGTGTTATCGTCTGCCCTCAAGATTTTCGAAATTCCGCTAATTTTCGATGTTGTTGTCGAGATCTCATCCAGGTTCTCACCCGCTATTAAGAGGTCCACATCATCCGATATTTCTAAGGCAGCAGAAATAGTGTTGAGCGTAATGGGGACGAGGTTGGAATTATTGTGGTCCGAGACTACGAGGACTGTCATTAAATTACCCCCGCTTCGTTTTTAAGTTTATCTACTAATTCGGTGACGTTATCCAATTTTAA
>CAZOHS010000067.1:0-13173 GCA_964579285.1 uncultured Rhodospirillaceae bacterium
GAAGGCTTTAACGTACTTGAACTGGCCACAGCAGATGTACCATTTTTGCATCTACATGCGAAAACACCAGATGAAATCGCAGATCTCTGTATTGGGGTTTTAGAAAAATATACCGACCCTGATGCCTTATATGTGCCCTGTCCTCAATGGCAGGCGATGGATGCCGTCAAAAAAATAGAGGACAAGACCGGGGTTACGGTCATCGCCAGTGATCCAGCTGATTTCTGGGTTGCATTCAAACATCTCGGAATCCAAGCTGTGTCTGAGGAGTATGGTCACCTTTTGAGCCTGTTATAAGGTTACCTAGAATGCTATTTTATTTATTTGGCTGCAACTAGAAGAGACATTCTCTAGAAAAGTGGCATATTGCTATTTTGACTATTGTAAACCGTTTCTAATCTGGGTGCAGTGCAATATAAACGAGAGTTTTTGTCTCTTGGGTAAAAATACTTTGTCATCGTAACTCCATTTCAAACCAGACCGAAATGTTTATTTGGTACCACTGTGGGTATTTGTGCCCCAATAAACCGGGCACCGACATTAATTTATAAATATTTATAAGACAAAACGCAGAGAAAACATCAAATTAATCAGGGTGGCGTTTTTTCTAAAAACTATTCTAATTAAATACCTCCCGACTAATTATTGGAATGGGTTTAATAAATTAGTTCGGTAGAATCTTAAATAAAAATTATATTAATTTAGAAGTGATTCAATAAAATTGTTGATTTTGCGAATCGGTTTCGCTACACTGAGATCGTTGATTACCGAATTGTAAACAAATCGTAACTTTTTTAGATTTTAACCGCCGCAGCGCAACATAGTTTATTGCGCTGCAGCGTTTTTTGAGTCAGGTACAGACATGACTAAGACGAAGCAGAAAATTCTGAACATTAAACGCCTTTTCAATCATGGCCCGTCCCCGTTTCGCACGTGCCAGTGGCCATTCGGCGAACCAGGTAAAAAAGACTTTCACTTTTGTGGAGCCAAGACGCTCGAGGGCTATTCATATTGTTCAGAGCATGTCGAGATGGCCTATCGCGAACCGGAGCCCCGACGAAAGGTAGCGTAAAATAAAAGCTTAGAATAAGGCCTATAGTTGGAATGATAGGACCTGTTAAGCTGTCTTTTTGCGCCGCATGAACTCCACTTGGCTTTTATTACGATCTAAGTGTGTTTGCCGGACTTAGGTAGTGGGTTGTTCTACTTTGCCGTTTTCTGGCAGGCGGGGGCTAAAGCTGGAAAAGGAAGCAACTAAAACATCATGGGAAGGCTGTTCGCAAAAGTTTGGGTGTTTTCGTTCGGCTTATTATTTGGTCGGTCGGGCATGCTCAGAAGATTTATAGTTTGCTAATGGATAAGAATATTGAGGACCGAAAAAGGGAACACCTTGAGACGGTCCTGAATAAGGATGTTTCAGCAAAGGGCGTAACTACAAGGTTTGACGACTTTTATTTTGAACATGTGGCACTGCCCGAAATAGATTTCAATACGGTTGATACATCGAGCAGCTTATTCGGACGAGAATTGAAATCGCCTTTCCTGATCTCCAGCATGACCGGCGGTGCACAAGTATCGCTGGATATAAATTTAAGGCTTGCTGAGGCTGCACAATCTATGGGTATCGCTATGGGAATTGGATCGCAGCGTGCCGCTTTAGAAGATCCAAGCTTGGCCGACACCTTCAGGGTTCGTAAAGTTGCACCGAATATACTCCTGTTCGCCAATTTGGGCGCTGTGCAGCTTAACTATGGATACGGGCTTGATCAGGTGAAGCGTGCTA
Organism: uncultured Rhodospirillaceae bacterium; assembly: GCA_964579285.1. Lineage (GTDB taxonomy): Bacteria > Pseudomonadota > Alphaproteobacteria > MPNO01 > UBA830 > JAYZQT01. The sequence continues at coordinate 1,784 of CAZOHS010000067.1, forward strand.
TAGAACTGATAGAAGCGGATGCTTTATTTCTCCACCTGAACGCTTTGCAGGAGGTAATACAGACGAATGGAAACCGTAATTGGCGCGGTTTATTAGATAAAATCGGTACAGTCGTAGAGGCACTAGATGTTCCTGTCGTTATTAAGGAAGTTGGCAATGGTATTTCCGCTGACATCGCTTGCCGTCTTGAGGAAAAGGGCGTTGCAGGAATTGATGTGGCGGGTGCGGGCGGTACAAGTTGGAGCGAAGTCGAGGCTTTTCGGCAGGAGGATCAGCTAACTCGAGATATAGCACACAGTTTTTCGGGTTGGGGTATTCCTACTGCGCACGCACTTTTAGAAATAAAAACTGTAGTTCCAAATATAGAGATATTCGCTTCAGGTGGAATTCGCAACGGGATAGACGCTGCTAAGGGTATCCGTCTTGGGGCAAGCCTCGTTGGTATGGCCGCACCTTTATTAGCGTCAGCAGCTGTCACCGGGGAGGGAGTGAAGGATGTAATAACCAGGTACCACGAGGAACTGAGTATTGCTATGTTTTGCACTGGGTCTCCGAATTTAGCAGCGCTCAAAAATGCATGTTTGCTAAGAGTGCAGGATGGTGCTCCCATATAAATAGGACGAAATCTCTTATGTTACTGTCACAACCTATCCGCGAAAAAGGAACAAGGGCGGTGCGGCCTCATGATGCTGCGACGATCATTCTTTGGCGAAAAACCAGGAGCCACTTTGAAGTTCTAATGGGTGAACGAAGTCGTGAACATAAATTTTTGCCTCATAGATATGTGTTTCCTGGTGGCCGTGTCGATACTAATGACAATCGAGTACGTACTGCTACTGAATTGTCAGTAGCCGTTTCGGCTCAATTAGGTCGCACGACTAGAAGGGGCAGGGCGAAATCTATTGCTATCGCTGCTATTCGTGAAACATTTGAAGAAACAGGTTTAATCATCGGCGGTAGGGACCCATTTCCTCACCGTCCCTCGCCGCGAGGATGGGAGAGGTTTTTTTTAGCCGGATTTGCACCCGCACTCGACCGACTAGAGTATATCGCACGGGCTATCACCCCAGTTTTTCGTCCAATAAGATTTGACGCTAGGTTTTTTATGGTGCATGCGGATTATGTTAGCGGTGATCTCAGGGGTTCGGGTGAACTAGAAAACCTGGACTGGATACCGATTCACGAAACTAAGGCATTTGAGCTAGCAATTGTTACACGTAATGTTCTTTCGTACGCGGAAGCAATAATTGCAGCGCCAATATCACAGTCGCCTAGGCGTAAAATACCATATTTCAAACACCTTACGGGCGGTCGCCATCAGAAAATAATGCAATAAATTCACATTTGCATCACATGTGGCTTGTGCAATGCCAATTGTCGCAATAGATACGTCCAACCCCGACCAAACATTTTATCACTAAAAAGGTATTGTTTTGTCCGCATACTTCCTTCAGTTGATGGCGGTGATAGACTGCCTGCAGCTAATGCTAAAAGTATCATCTCCGCCTCTTTCTCCATTGTGTCTGCGAGAATTATGGCGGCTGGTATTGTCGAAGCGGCGGTTAAAAGCCCATGATTTTTTAGGACCATGCATGATTTATCCATTAAAGCATTTGCCATAGCTTCCCCCGGTGCTTTTCCAAGTGCGACACCGTCGTCTTCATCAAATAGAACACACTCATTGTGGAGACGAGCGCCTCCCTGGGTGATTACGGTGATATTTTCTCCTATGGCACTCAAAGCGGATACATGTTTGGCGTGAGTATGCAGTATACAAGTTACATCCGGCCGCGCCTTATATATACGCGTGTGGATGTGGAGTGTGGGGTTTATGTCTACCTCTGTACCTGAAAGGCAGTTGAGTTCGAAATCGGCTTCATGAATGTGTGCGGGTGTAACTTCTCCAAAACCAAAATTATGGATGTGAAAGAAAAACGTGTCTGTCCCAGGAAGCCGCGCTGTAAGATGGCTACCCATGCCGCTGGGTTGTCCCAACATATCCACTATGTGAAACGCGAAAAGCAGTTCTTGCTGTAACTTATCTCTGGCGTTAACTGGATCAACCTCTCGGATATTTGGCATTCTAACAATCTGACCTGTCATGACGCATCCCTCAAATTGGTTAAAGGTTCACTAGTTTTAGTTTCCGTTTTAATACAGAGAGGGCATCACTGAGGGAGCCACTTTGTTTCATGCGAGCCCGTCCACGGTATACCAAAAACTCTAGCTTGCTGCCCATTAACTTCCGTTTCACGATTGTAAATGATGGCTGGGAGGTATTGGTATGAAAAATTAAAAAAGCTGCCATGGAGGGGTCATGGCGGATAGCATAATTCTTCCATTCTCCACTCATCACCCTTGGGCTATAAATTGATAGCAGTTGGTCAAACTCTTTCTTATCGAAGAAGACATCGGGTTGTGTGCCCCTTGCAACGGTCATGTATTCTGCGATTCTCACTACTGTGGACATGACCGTTGGCGTTTCCCCTTTGTTGACGAATAACTACGCAATTATCCCCATTTCGTTTTCTACGTCCAGTCAGCGACAGTCTTACATAAAAATGGTACCAAAATAATAACTATGAATGAAGGTTTTAAAAACATAATTTGCTATGATTTGGAGGCCTCGTTATCTTAGCCGCCGTTTTCTATGTGAGTCTGGAGTAGGACATTGGGTGATATTTTTCGAGAAGTTGATGAAGAACTAAAGCAAGAACGGTATGAAAAATTATGGCGTACCTACGGTCGATACCTCATCGGCTTAGCCATAGTTCTTGTTTCGGTGGTTGCAGGGTGGAAAATCTGGCAGAACCACCAGTTGAACCAAAGAATAGCCGAGGGTGAAAAATTTTATAAAGCTGTCGACTTTCTTGCGGCTAAAAAAACCGCTGATGCCTCCCAGACTTTTTCCGAGCTTGGAGAACAGGCCAGTTCAGGCTATGGATTTCTTGCTCGATTTTACGAAGCGGCCGGCCTGTCTAAGTCCGGATTAGGGATGGAGGCTATCAAGGTATATGACGCAATTGCACGTGAAGCGTCTGTTCCCGATTCGATGAGAGATCTGGCCACAATTTTAGGTGCCTTAAATGCGCTTAAAATTTCGACGATTAGCAGCGCAGTAATCATTAACCAAATTCAAAAATTATCCGGTCCAGGGAAACCGTACCGGCATATAGCGTTAGAAATTCAAGCACTCTGTGCACAGAAAGATGGTAATATTCAAGGGGCACAGGATCGTTATCGAGAAATTGCGGATGATCCGAAAGCTCCCAACGGTATCCGCAGTCGTGCCGCCCAAATGCTAGAAATTCTTGGGGAGGCAACTAGGTAAGCGTTATGGCAGGCCTCGTTCTAGCCGCAAAAATGGGATTTGCGGTGATATGTCTCGTTCTACTTGCCGGTTGTGAAGCCTGGTTGCAGGAAAAATTTCAGAAAAAGATTCCAGGAAAACGCATAGAAGTTCTGAGAGATTCTAGAGATTTGATTGCCGATAAAAAAGCAGAGGGCTTGGCCGTCGTGCTCCCGAGGCCAAAAATTAATAAGGATTGGCCTCAAGCAGGCGGTTTTCCCAACCATGCGATGCACCACCTTTCGGCCCCAGGCACATTGTCTAAGCTTTGGGCTGCCCGAATAGGAAGGGGAAGCAACGAGGAAGCACAGTTGTTGTCGGAACCGATAGTTGTGGACGGTCGAATCTACACTATTGATATAAACGCTGTTGTTTCTTCTATGGATGCGACGACTGGGAAGAGGGTCTGGCAGGTAGACCTCGCAAAAAATATGGAGCACGAAGGAACTCTTGGGGGCGGAATCGGAATAGAAGGCGATCGACTCTTCGCGACAACCGGGTTTGCTGAGGTGGTTTCACTCGGCCTAAGAGACGGTAAAGAAATTTGGCGAACACAAGTTGATGGACCTATTCGTGCGGCTCCCACAGTGTCGGAAGGTCGAGTTTTTGCCGTTACTATAGCGAATAAACTCATAGCGCTAAGTAGTGCCCATGGAAAGGAACTATGGGCACATAAGGGGCTCGGTGAGGTGGCGGGATTGGTTGGGGGTGCGGCACCTGCCGTTGATAGAGGTATAGTGGTTGTGCCGTTTTCGTCTGGCGAAGTTGCGGCATTGCGCGTGGATAATGGACGTTTAGTGTGGAAAGACTCTCTAGTGGCGTTACGGCGAATTGGTGCAAACAGTGTGATTTCTCACGTTCGTGGTAAACCAGTCATAGACAGGGGTGTTGTTTTTGTTGTAGGGAACGGAAACAGGACGGTTGCGATAGATTTGCGCACGGGAACACGTCTTTGGGAACTTCATATCGGGGGCCAAAATGGACCCTGGGTAGCCGGTAAGTTTGTCTATGTTTTAACTCGTGACGGGGAGATCGTTTGCATTATCCGAGACACTGGTGTGGTTCGATGGATTGCCCGACTTCCCAAATACAAGAAGCCACAGAAAAAGAAGGGCGCCATATTATGGTCTGGTCCGGTACTTGCTGGTGATCGTTTGCTTGTTGCCGGGACACATAAGGAGATCTGGTCTGTTTCCCCTTATACAGGCAAAATTCTTAGCAACAAAAAAATAAGTGGCTCCGTTCTAATCCCTCCAATTGTTGCTATGGAGACAATATACATTCTTACCGACAACGCAGACTTAATCGCGTTTAGGTGACTTGATAGTCATGTTGCCTCAGGTAGTTATTGTTGGACGGCCTAACGTCGGTAAGTCAACTTTGTTTAATCGTCTAATTGGACGGAGATCGGCTATAGTAGATCCGACTCCCGGTGTGACGAGGGATCGGCGAGAAGGTATCGCTAAACTAGGGTCCGTAGAGTTTACTGTAATTGATACAGCTGGGCTGGCAGATAGTCCGAGACCTGAAGTCGAAGTTAAGATGCAGAAACAAACTTTGTGGGCTGCTGAAAATGCCGATGTTGCATTATTCTTGATAGATGCACTCGTTGGTATAACACCGCTTGACAAAGGTTTTGCTAAGTGGCTGAGAAAAATTCACTCTCGGGTAATACTTGTAGCGAATAAGTGCGAGTCTAAATCCTCCTACGCTGGTCTTCTTGACGCATATCAACTAGGTTTTGGAGAGCCAGTAGTCGTGTCTTCAGAACATGGTATTGGCATTCCGGACCTCGCTAATGCAGTGATAGAAGCATTAGAGTTTTCTCAGTCTCGGACTCTTGTCGAGGTGGAAGAATTTTCTGAGCGTGAAAGCCGTGGGTCAGGCGCTTCGAAATCAGGGCCGTTGCAACTGGCAATAGTTGGTCGTCCCAATGTTGGAAAATCTACACTGGTAAATACTTTACTCGGTTCCGAACGTGTAATCACTGGACCAGAGCCCGGTATAACAAGAGATTCAATTTCTGTGATGTGGAATTGGAAGGGAAATATCATAAAACTTATTGATACTGCGGGCATGCGCCGTAAGGCACGAGTTTCAGAAAAGCTCGAAAAACTGTCTGTTGGGGATACTTTGGAAGCTATCCGTTTTGCAGAGGTAGTTCTTTTGGTAGTCGATGCGACTATGATGCCGGAGCGCCAAGATCTTGTGATTGCACGTCATATTATTGACGAGGGTAGAGCCATCGTTATTGCCATTAACAAATGGGATGTGGTGATGAAAGGATCGCAATCACTCAACGCATTCCTTGGCCGAATAGAAATTTCACTACCCCAAATCCGCGGCGTTCCAGTCGTGAAAGTATCTGCCCTAAAACGCCAAGGAACACAAAAGTTATTGAAAGAGGTGGTAGACGCTTACGAGGTGTGGAACCGGCGTATTGGCACGGCTTCCCTCAATAAATGGTTACAACGGGCCGTCGAAACTCATCCGCCACCAGTAAGTAAGGGGCGTAGGATACGCATTCGGTATATAACACAATCAAAAAGTCGACCACCGACATTTGTCGTTTTTGTTAACCGCCCCCGTGCCCTGCCAGAATCTTATATACGGTATCTAACCAACGGCATTAGGGAAACTTTTACCCTGCCTGGGATACCTATTCGTATAAATCTTAGAGCTTCAAAAAATCCCTATGTTGAAAATACAAACATTAGCTGAATTCCTCATAACAATCCTTGTTACCTTTAATACGCCTTAACTATCTCTCCGTGTCGGACGCAGTCATGGGAACACAATTGAACAAAGAAATCGGTAACCTTTTCCGGAGGTTTTACGGTCTTGGGATCTTCGCCTGGGTAAGCAGAGGCCCGCATGGCTGTTCGTGTTGCGCCAGGGTCCAATAAATTAATTTTCATATCTGTTTGTTCTGTTTCTGCAGCCCAACATTTGACTAACATTTCTAATGCAGCTTTAGATACAGCGTACGTACCCCAATAGGGTCGTTTACCTTTAGCGGCGCCAGATGTGACGAATACTGCTCGCCCGCTTGAGGAGAGGCGCAATAATGGGTCAGTGGTTCGGATTAACCGCCAGTTAGCGTTTAAATTAATGTTTAGAACATTCTCCCAGACCTCACTTTCGATCTGGTGGACAGGGGTTAGATCGCCAAGCATGCCAGCATTACCGACAATAATATCTAATTTTCCGAATCGTTGGGCTATAGTTGGGCCAAGAAGATCAATTTGATGTAGATCAGTTAGGTCTAAAGGAAGAAGCGTTGCCTGATATTCGCCCCCGACCATATGACGGATATGAACGTCTCCTTCTTCGCGACCCCCTTTCGTGCGCGCGCCCAATAATACTAGCGCACCTTCGAAAGCGCACCATTATGCAACCGCGGCACCAATACCCCTAGATGCACCGGTTACGAGTGCCACTTGATTATGTAGTTTACCTGTCACGTCAACTGGGTAAGGAACGAGAGCTGTGGACTTGGTCCCTCTCCAAGTTGATCGGTAGGTGTAATAGGGTATTCTCCAGAAAAACAGGCGTCGCAGTATTCAGGGTCGGGACCATAGCGGCTCTCCATACCCATTGCACGATAAAGACCATCGAGAGAGACGAATGCAAGGGTGTTTACTCCAATTATACTAGCCATTTCTTCTATATTGTTCTTCGCTGCCAGAAGTTGGTCTCGTGAAGGTGTGTCAACTCCGTAGAAGCAAGAGTGCGTGGTGGGTGGGCTCGCAATTCTCATGTGCACCTCTGTCGCTCCAGCAGCACGCATCATTTCAACTATTTTGACTGATGTTGTCCCCCTAACAATACTATCATCTACAAGAATTATGCGGCGACCTTTTATCACATCGCGATTGGCATTATGTTTTAATTTAACGCCCAAATGCCGTATCTGTTCGGTTGGTTCTATGAAGGTACGTCCAACATAATGGTTCCGGATAATCCCTAACTCGTACGGAATGTCCGCTGCTTCTGCATAGCCTAGTGCCGCCGGAACGCCGGAATCTGGAACGGGAATGACGATATCCGCAGCAACCCCACTTTCATTCGCTAGCTCTCTTCCAATGGACTTTCGAGCGTCATATACATTCTGGCCCTCTATTGTACTATCGGGTCGCGCAAAATAAATATATTCGAAGATACAAAGCTTGCGAGGTTTATTTGAGAAAGGTTTCATTGATTTGATGCCATTCTCGTCAATTAGCACCAATTCACCTGGTTGCACGTCCCGGATATATTCTGCGCCGATAATATCGAGAGCACATGTTTCCGAAGCTAAAACCCACGCATTTTCAAAACGTCCCAACACTAGAGGTCGAACACCGTGCGGATCACGAACACCGATCAGCGTGTCATTGTGGAGAGCAACTAACGAAAATGCGCCCTCTACTTCTTGCAAGGCGGCGACGGTACGGTCGATGATGCTTTCAAATTTACTAGTTGCAATTAAATGGATAATGACCTCTGTGTCGGTCGTAGATTGGAAAAGACATCCCCTGGAAACCAGCTCACGTCGCAAGGCAAGTGCGTTGGTTAAATTACCGTTATGGGCAATCGCAAAGCCGCCCGAAGCGAAGTCCGCGAACAGAGGTTGAATGTTTCTAGTAGTGGTATCTCCAGTAGTTGAATATCTATTGTGACCAATTGCAGAAGCCCCAGGTAGTTGTCTTATGACTGTTTCTTTATTGAATATATCGCCGACTTGCCCCGCGGCTCTATGACTATAGAACTGTCCATTTTGATAAGTAACAATACCGGCTGCTTCCTGGCCTCTATGTTGCAGTGCATGTAACCCTAATGCTGTCAGAGCCGCTGAGTCCTGATGGCCAAAAACACCAAACACCCCGCACTCTTCGCGAAGTTTATCTGCATCCAGTGGATTGGTATTTAAATACAAAGAATTAACTTCATCTTTGCTGACTCCTAATCAGGCGATCCATATCTCGTCGTTCTTCCGCTTTGTAGCCAGATTTTGGATCTGGATTGGTTTTCTTGGGTTGGGGTGAAAGCAGTGTTTTGAAGGTTTGATCGGAACTTTTCTGCTTGTTTTTTGAAATCACAATACCCCAATCCTTAGGTGCGACAGAAATTATAAGACGTGCGCCACGGCGGAGCAGGGGAAGTGTCCGAGCTTCAGCAAAGAAAGAGGAGTTATCGTTAAGTCCAAAGACTTGGTTAGTGAAAATATATGTTCCACTTACTATTGTTGCGCCAATCAACAAGCCCATGACGAAACCAAATGTCCGGTCGAGCATGGCCAGGCCAGTATGACGGATCGCGCGCGCTATGGCGTTGGCCATAAGGCTAAATAAAACCATAGACAAAACAAATATTGTTGCCCCAGTGGCTATATCTGCCACAAGTTGGTTTTCAATTAAATCCTGAGAATACGTTCGAGCAACTGGATAAAAGTATATGGTAGCTAATGTTGCACCAACCCAACCGGCGAGACCAAGAACGACACGTATAAACCCAAATCGGAATGCAATAATTCCACTCAACAGGATTATGACTATAACAAAAACGTCACCCAAGCTCATCTAGTGGTTGCTCTCATATCTATCAAGTTGGTATCGGCAACATTAAAGAACTGCAGAATTTCATTTAATTTTTTTATGCCCCATGTCTCTACTAGAGAATGGGGGTTGGTTTGCATTTTTTCTGCCTCTGAAATTTCTCTAATCGGAAGCCAAACCTTTTTAAAACCAAGCTTCGCAGCCTCCTTTAGTCGGAGTTCGTTGTTTCTAACCGAACGAATTTCGCCAGCCAATCCAATCTCTCCAAAAATTACAGTGTCAGCTTCCAACGGTTGTTCCAATATCGCGGAAACTAACGCGCTAGCCACTGCTAGGTCGGCTGCCGGTTCAGTTATTTTTAGGCCGCCCGCGACATTGAGATATACGTCACGGCCAGAAAAATTTAATCCACAGCGAGTCTCAAGGACCGCTAAAACCATAGCAAGGCGATTGGAGTCCCAACCTAAAACGGCGCGGCGTGGAGTGCCCAACGATGAAGTCCCGACTAGTGCCTGAATTTCAACGAGAACCGGTCGCGTTCCTTCTATTCCAGCAAAAACCGCTGCGCCTGCAACATCGTCGTGGCGTTCAGAAAGAAAAAGCATGGAAGGGTTTTCGACCTCCTTTAATCCCGCACCGGTCATTTCAAAGACACCAATTTCATCTGTCGGTCCAAAACGGTTTTTTATGGCGCGGAGTAATCTAAATTGGTGCCCGCGTTCCCCCTCGAAATAGAGGACAGTATCTACCATGTGCTCCAAAATTCTGGGTCCCGCTATTGTCCCTTCTTTGGTGACGTGCCCCACGAGTATAACGATAAAGCCTCGTACTTTTGCCAGCCGGATAAGGGCGTCCGCGCACGCCCGGACCTGTGAAACGGAGCCAGGCGCAGATTCTAATTCTTCTAAATACATAGTTTGTATCGAGTCGACGATTACCAACTTTGGTGGTGTTGGTATGTCCAACGTTGCTGCTATATCACGAATATTGTTTGCTGACGCCAATTGGACTGGATTCATACTTAGTCCTAAACGCTTGGCTCGCGTAGTCACCTGTTGTATTGATTCTTCGCCAGAAATGTAAGCACATGTTGCCTCGTTAGAAATCGCGGCTGCGATTTGGAGCAGGATAGTAGACTTCCCGATCCCAGGATCGCCTCCCACCAAAATCGCCGACCCTTGCACTAACCCATCACCCACTACTCTATCAAATTCACTTATTCCACAAGAAATACGAGGTGCAACCTCTGAGGTTTCTGCCAGTGAAACATATTTGACTGGCTGGGTTCGTTTAGATGCATGGCTAGTCTGATTATTATTTTCTAAGATACTATTCCACGCCCCGCAGGAGTCGCATTTCCCTTGCCACTTTGTATATGTGGTTTTGCATTCTTGGCAGTTAAACAGCGACGTTTTTTTTACCATTATTCAGGCATTTGACCTGTTTCAGGATTCGTTAATACGCGATCTTTGACAAGACCTTTGACAAATTGGTCGACTATTTGGTTGCCGCTATTATCGATCTTCTCGGCGTTATCTACCCAGATAATTTTACCACTATGAATCACAGCAATGCGATCCGCTATTCGACGGGCACTATCCATGTCATGTGTAATTGTAATTGCGGTTGCACCCAAACCTTTTACGCATTTAAGGATTAATCTATCGATTATGTCACCCATTATGGGGTCGATCCCGGTTGTGGGTTCATCAAATAGAACGATTTTGGGTTTTGTGGCGATCGCGCGAGCCAAGCCAACTCGTTTTTGGGCTCCTACTGAAATATCTCCTGGATATAGGTCAGCGTTGTCTCGACTTAATCCTACCTCATTTAATAAACGTAAAGCCTCCTCTTTAGCTTCTTTTCGGGCAAAAAACCCTTCCTCCAGGATACCAAATGCAATATTTTCCCATATTGTCAGCGAGTCAAACAAAGCGGCATTTTGAAATAGAACCCCGATCTGTTCAGCTGCCATCTCGTGCGTTTTGCGAGGGATATTAACTGTTTCAACCCCATCTATCTTGATAGACCCATGGTCTGGTTTGATAAGTCCTAGAATATTTCTCATTAAAACTGATTTTCCAGAGCCGGAGGCGCCAATTACTGCAAGTGACTCGCATGGTAAAACGTCTAAGTCTAGTCCTGACAAAACACTATTGGTTCCAAATGATTTCTCTAAACCCCGAATAGCAATTTTGGCTCGTTGATTGTTCATCTGGAAAAAAATGCCTCAGTTAATAGGTAGTTAGATCCAAGAATAAGGATTGAAGCAGAAACGACCGCATTTGTTGTAGCGCTGCCTACACCCCGTGCACCACCGCGGGAATGAAAGCCGTGGTAGCAACCCATCAAGGCTATCCAGAAACCAAACACGCCCGCTTTTACAAGCCCAGATACCACATCGATAATTTCTAAATATTGCCATGTTTTGTTTATATAAACTGCTGGGTTAAAACCGAGTTTGTGTATCGATATTAAATAACCACCGAAAACCCCTATTATAT
>CAZOHS010000068.1:0-1159 GCA_964579285.1 uncultured Rhodospirillaceae bacterium
TCCTCAAACGCGATCTTGTTGCCGACATCGATAGAGGCAAAACCGCATTGCGGGCTAAGCCCTAAATTCTCAAGGGGTATGACCTTTGCCGCCTCTTTAATACGGGCTTGAATTTCGTCACGATCCTCCAATGCACCTGTTTTAGTGGTGACCAAGCCGAGAACCACTTTTGTACCCTCTGGAATGAAACGAAGGGGATCAAAACCGCCGGAACGCTCGTCGTCATATTCTAGAAACCAAGAATCGACATTCACACGGGGAAATAGTTCTTGCGCCATTGCATCGTAACTGCCTGCAGCGATCCATTGGCTCTGGGCGTTGCCGCGGCAGAGGTGAAGAGAGAGGTACGTTTCGCTTGAGCGTTTTGCGATGCACTGGTTAATAATGTCGCCATAGTGTCCTAATAATCTGTCTGGATCTTCTCCAATCTTTGCGGTGTTTTTCCGCAACCGGTCGTCGAGAAAATAGGTTAGGACGGGATCATCGATTTGTATGTAATGACACCCACGGTTTTCTAATGCTCTAATTTCCGCCCGGTATAGTTCCACGATGTCTGACCAAAAATCATCCATAGATGGATAAATATCTTCGTTCACGGCACTGCGACCACCGTGGAAATGTATACGGCTGGGTGACGGGATCATGACTTTTGGTGTTTTTGTGGTGCACTTCTTTAGGTAGTCGAAGTCTTGCACTGAGAGTGCGCCACCTCCGTTTATTTTACCATTCGTCAAAACATTTTTTGGCACATAGGTGCCTGCCTTGTTTGATTGCTGCTGAAAAGTTGACCCTTGGTCGGGTTCGCTGATCTCGATGCCGTCTATGGATGAAATAAAGTCAATCCACCAATTTTCCCGTCGAAACTCCCCGTCGGTGACGGCGTTCAAACCGATTTCTTCTTGCAACTTTACGCAGTCCGCAATCGCCTGATCTTCAATTAACCTCAAATCGGCTCGTGTTATTTTATTGGTTTTCCAGTCATTGCGTGCATCCAAGAGTTTGTGAGGCCTCAACAGGCTTCCTACCTGGTCTGCCTGGAAAAACGGTTTTGCTGACATAACGATTTCTCTCGGTATTGTTTTACATTTTGGATTGTCAGACGGTAAAGATGCTGGGGCAATGCTATTTCGAAGCGCGTTAACCCTTTGCCGTAATGCCT
>CAZOHS010000068.1:1169-3036 GCA_964579285.1 uncultured Rhodospirillaceae bacterium
TTTCAACGCATTGATTCGAAAAAACGATGAACGAAAAGCGTGCGGTCTCTAAGCCACGAAATGCTTCAGATAGCTAAAGCTCGCCGTTGTCTCGTGAATTGGGTGCGAGCATCGCAAATAAATTGAGCTCAGGCACTACAGTCGCCCTGTTATTGGTTGCTGGTGAGCCTTATATTTGCGCGCGATTTATCGTAATACTTGAAATCTAATGTGCTGAGTAGACGCTTTACTGTTCAGTTTTTGTACGGCTCTATTCTTCAGGTCGTTAGGGGGATCTATTGTGTGGTGCGTGGTGCCTTTTACTATACGATGCTTATTTGGGTTCTTTTGTGGAGTTTTAATTTATGCAAACGGCGTGGGATCATGTCAGGCTCGCTGCGGAGAGGACGCCAGGGCATCTTGCTATCGTGGATGATCAAAACGATAGGTCGTATACCTTTCAGCAGTTAGTTGAAGAAGTAGAGGCCGTAGCGGCTGGCTTTATGGAAGGTGGCATAGGGCCAGGTCAACGAACGGCAACGGTATTGCCTAATGTTATCGAACACGCGGTCGCAATCCTCGCGTTTCATCGGCTCCGGACAGAAGTGTGCCTAGTAAATCCGCGCTTGAAACCCGAAGAAATCGGAGCACTGTTAAGAGAGGCAGGTGTTTCAACGGTTGTTTGCACTTCGGATGCCGCTTTAATTGATGCCGCGCGACGCGCTTTACCGAGAGGGGCTCCTTTATACACCTGCGGTGGCGCGCTTGAAGATTCAATCAATTTTGCTTCCTGTCACGGAAATACGCTGCATTTTCCTGACTGGGTTTCCCCCGAACCGGAGGAAAACGCATTTATCTTATATACTTCCGGCACCACTGGTCTTCCAAAGGGGGTAATGATACCTCACCGCGCCACGGACGCCAGGGTTCTGTATGCCGTGGTTCAATGTGGTCTAAGGCATGGAACTCACAACAGAGCACTCGGGTTAATGCCATTATTTCATGCGGTGGGGTTTTATTCCTCATTTTTGACCACGTTATCACTCAACGGTACTTATTACGTTCATTCACATTTCAACCCGGTCCAAGCAATAGAGATCATAAAGACCCAGAAAATAACATTTTTGTACGGAGCGCCCGCACATTTTCATGCGTTGTTAACTGCGCCAAACTTTGACCCTAACTCTGTAAACACTGTGAATACCCTCGTGTACGCCGGAGCCGTGATGCCGGGGGCACTTTTGGATCGTGTGTCACGCGCGTTCCCGGGTGCCTTAATGACTAATATTTACGGAACAACTGAAGTTATGAACTCGCTATATATGTCTGAACCTGTTGGGAGACCTTTTACCTTGCGGCCCGGATTCTATTCCAACGTACGGGTCGCCAGGGTTGGTGGACCAATAGACGAGGTATGCCCGGATGGAGAAGAAGGCGAATTACTGGTCGACGCGACTTCGGACGCGTGTTTTCGTGGGTATTTAAACCGTCCCGACGTCACTGCGGAGAGGTTAGTAGATGGTTGGTACCGGACGGGTGATATCGTATTACGCCAAGAGGGCGGTGACTTTGAACTGCGTGGACGTGTTGATGACATGATTATCTCAGGAGGGGAGAATATTCATCCTGAAGAAATAGAGCTAGTTTTGATGAACCACGCGGCTGTCCAAGATGTTGCAGTTGTAGGACTGCCCGATGATCAGTGGTCAGAGCGCGTCGCGGCATTCGTAGTGTTAAACAAAAAAGACGTTACATCAACTGCGTTAGATCAATGGTGTAAGAATTCCACTTTGGCCAATTATAAAAGGCCTAGAGACTATATTTTCGTTGATGTTTTGCCTCGGAATGCGGCGAATAAGATACTGCGTGGCGAATTAAAGAAATTATC
>CAZOHS010000068.1:3136-11561 GCA_964579285.1 uncultured Rhodospirillaceae bacterium
ACGCCTCTCTACACCCAAACGGCGGCGATATGGATTCGAGGGGATCTAGAGAACATATACGGTGCCGATCTTTCCGATGTACAATGGATACAGGGCGCAGTCGAAAAAGCAGGTACACATGGTGATCCTCCAGCCCCTCCCCAATTGTCTAAACCAATCAAAATATCGTCAAATACGTCTGATAAGTCGCTCTCCCAGATGCTTGCAGATGGGGAGATTGATGCTGTCCTCGGATCTCGAATGCCTGATTCTGTGCGCACTCATCCCGATAAGGTCGCTCACTTATTTCCTGACTTTCGCCAAGAAGAAAAACGGTATTATCAAGAACACCGTATCCACCCAATAATGCACTGCGTTGTAATTCGGCGAGATATTTATGAAAGCAACAAATGGATTGCGCAGAGCTTGTACAAGGCTTTTCTTGCGGCGAAAGACTGGGCAATTGACCAAATGTATTTTTCGGGCGCTCAAAAGTATATGCTGCCGTGGTTATTTGATGATCTGCGAGAAATCGACAATGTTTTTGGTGGCGATCCGTGGCCCTATGGTATCGAAGAAAACCGGCCCACACTGGAGGCGCTCGTAAAATATATGCGCCAACAGAATTTTATAGCAGAAGAAGTCGGGTTGGAGGATTTATTCGCTCCTATTTACGGCCGCGTGGAATAGCGATTTCGGTGGAAAAGTATTTGTTTGGTCCCTTGCCATCGCCTAGGGCCTGCAAAGAATGCTAGCTTGGGAAGGTATTTCGAGAAAGTTTTTCGTTGAAAATTGTTTTTGGAACGAGCGGGACGAGTGAGAGCCTGATTGACGGTCCTTACGCGTGGATGCGCCTGACTGTGTCCATCACCCTTGCAACGTTAGGTAGCATAGGTTTTTGGGGTGTTGTCGTTATACTCCCAGAAGTGCAATCAGAATTTTCGCTCAGTCGCGCTGATGCTTCAATTCCCTATACGTTGACCATGGTTGGTTTTGCTGCCGGTAATGTTCTATTTGGTCGGTATGTTGATCGCTGGGGGATCGTAAAACCGATTATCATAGCGGCGATTGCAATGGCGCTAGGTCATGTGGGGGCGGCAATGTCGTCGAATATATGGTCCTTCGCGCTGATCCAAGGGTTTTTTATAGGTATTGGTACCGCGGCCAGCTTTGGGCCGCTGATTGCCGACATATCACATTGGTTTCGAGAGCGTAGAGGTGTTGCGGTCGCTATCTGCGCGTGTGGAAACTACATTGGTGGTGTTATCTGGCCACTATTAATTACGTACTTGTTGAGTGAATACAGTTGGCGCTCCGTTTATTTAATTATTGCGTTAATTCTTTTGGTTACCAAAATTCCGCTTGTTCTGTTGTTACGGCGAGACCCACCTAAAGAAGATCCCGAAAAAACACGAAAATTACTTTCGGAGGCTGGGCGCCGAGCTTTTGCTAACAAAACAATCACTTTATCGCCGACTGCCCTCATGGTTCTTTTATCGATTGCGGGGATTGCGTGTTGCGTTGCCATGTCAATGCCGCAGGTGCATATCGTCGCGTACTGCAGCGATTTGGGGTACGGCGCGGCGCGGGGTGCTGAAATGTTGGCTCTGATGCTCGCTGGCGGCGCACTTACGCGGGTGGTGTCAGGATTTGTCGCTGACTATATCGGGGGCGTTCGAACTTTGCTGATTGGCTCCATTCTGCAGGCTGTGGCACTCGTATTCTATCTTCCTTTTGATGGATTGGCGTCGCTGTACGTCATTTCGTTAATGTTTGGCATCGCGCAGGGGGGCATTGTTCCGAGTTACGCGATCATTGTTAGGGAGTATATGAGTGCTCGCATAGCTGCGGAGCGTGTCGGTTTTCTTATTATGATGACAATAGTAGGAATGGGATTCGGCGGATGGTTTTCTGGTTGGATATACGATTATACGGGTTCGTATATGGCTGCATTCGCGCATGGGATAGGGTGGAATGTCCTTAACATGGCTATTATGTTTCTCATACTTACTAGAACTCGTTTGCCATTACGAGCTTGATATCCGCACTTCAGAGCTATGCTATGGAACAGAAAATTTTCCGTTAAAAAGGATATTATTTTATTGATAAGAATCCATAGCGGCATGTAATCCAAAATTTTTCTACGAGAGGTAGTCGTTGCTCTTTCTCAAGGTCTTGCCAGCCGCTGTTAATAAGCCTTTCAAGCATTCTTCTGTATTTCATCATCATTACAATTGCTGGTTTTAAAGTTTGGACGTTGCAATCTCGGAGAAGACAATCAGCTTCTCGATATTTATCGCGTGCCCGCATTGCCACCGAGAGACACATCTCCGGTAGTTTGGGATGTATTATGATTTCTTCGGGTGAGGATTGATGAAGCTCCTGGGGCCGCAATTGTTCTAGGGGAAGGTAGACGCGGCCCATTTTTGCATCTTCCCGTATGTCCCGCAGAATATTCGTTAATTGGAGAGCGGTGCCCAAGGTGACAGCAAAGTCTTTCGCCTTTGGACTACTATCGCCAAATATTCGAATAGAGAGCAGTCCAACCGCGCCTGCCACTCGCTCACAGTATTGCTGTAATCGTATGCAATCTGGAGCCATCATCGAGCCATCCGCATCCATCTCCATGCCGGAAATCACTTCAATAAAATCTTCCTTGTCGAGAGAGTACTCTTTGATCGCCCGGGTCAGGGCGTGCACGAGCGGCGGTTTATTAGCTTGGTTACCGCCGTCATATATTTTCTCAATTGACTGTCGCCACTGACCCAATGCCTCAAGTTTCATGTCAGTAGTTTCGGGGCCATCGGCTATATCGTCCACCTCGCGGCAAAAAGCATAGATAGCAAACATAGCATCGCGTCTATCTTCTGGGAGGATGCGCATACCCCAATAGAAGGTTGACCCGGACGCGCGAGTTACCTTTCTTACATAATCACGAGCTGCAATATCTTGCTCGCCTATTATGGTCGTGGCAGACATGTGATAATAATATCCTCAATAAAGACAAATCATATCGATATTTATTAACATGTTTGTTCGGTTGACAATTTATAGTAATCAAACGTACTGCATTGTTTCTAATCAAAATAGTTTCTAACAATAGTAAAACGTAGAAACCAAAGGTAGCAGATGAAGCAAGAAGACCGTATCCGCGAGCCGCAAAATATTGTGTGGCAAACTAGATCGCGGGAGCAAACAGAATTTGAGAAACGTCTTTCGGTCGGTATGGAGGTTGCGTTTGCGGATGGCGTGACAGAATTGGATGACTTAGTTTCCCATCTAAACCGCAATAAGATTTATGATGAACATAATAAGCCTTGGACCTCTGACAGTTTTTGTGCGGCCATGGCGGAGCTTTCCTAAAAGGAGAGGGATATGACAGACCCTGCTGTTTCCCCTGAATTAATCCAGCACCGCGTGGCGCTGGGTCCTCTTAACCGTTGGTGGCCAGTTGCGGCCAGCTGGATGGTTAATGACGAACCTTGTGGGCTGACAAGGCTGGGGGAAAAAATTGTTATTTGGCGTGATAAGGAGGGATCCGTTCATTGTGTCGAAGACAGGTGTCCTCACCGAGGGGCCCGGCTCTCAATGGGTTGGAATATTGGCGACCGGATAGCGTGTTGGTATCATGGACTGGAAATGGGCGGCGACGGGGTCGTCCGGGATGTCCCCGCTATGGCAGATTGTCCGATGATCGGGCAAAAGATGATCCGGGCATATCCATGTTTCGAACATATGGGTGGAATATTCGTGTGGTTTGGTGATGAACTGCACCAAGAGCCCGATGAATTTGTTTTCCCAGAAGAATTTGTATCAGACGAGTGGACGGCAATACTGTGTACGGCGCACTGGAAGTGCAATTGGGTTGCGGCTGTTGATAATGTTATGGACCCAATGCACGGTGCCTATTTGCATGCGATTTCTCATTCTATGGCGGAGGGTGATAAAGAGGCCAAAATGCAGGTTGATAAAACTGATACTGGCTTCATCTTCGGCAAGCTTGGTCAGCGTGACATCAACTTTGATTGGATTGAGTGGGGAGATACCGGGGCCTTCTGGCTCAGAGTTTCGCCTTTACCGTATCGGAAAGAAGCCGGGCCAGGAGGGAATTTTGGTATTATGGGTTTTGTTACGCCCATCGATGAAACTAACTGCAGGGTATTTTTCTGGCGTGCCCGTAAAGTACAAGGATGGCAAAGTGACGTCTGGAAATTTATGTACCGGAACCGACTAGAAACGCTTCATTGGGATGTTTTGGAGCAAGATAGAATGGTTCTTGAGGGGATGGACCCTCGCGCAAAGGAGAAGGAATTTCTATACCAGCATGACACTGGATTGGCGCGGGTTCGGCGGATATTGGAAACCGAAGCAAAGGGTCAATTAACAGCATTGGCGAATGCTTCGGAACGTGGAGCCGAGGCGGCTGAATAGGAAGGAGCGTAACCCTAATGAGCGTTATTTCGCTCACTAATAAGCGTGTAGTCATTACCGGTGGCGCTCGCGGTCTGGGGCGCGCTTTTGCGGAAGCAGCTATTGGGTCCGGTGCGAGAGTAGTTATTGGTGATATTCTCGAAGAACGCGGCCGTCAAACCGCGAGCGATCTTTCGGAGAATGGTGAAATACACTTTCGGCCTCTCGATCTAGCAGACCCAAAATCCGTGGAATTGCTCTCAGCTGAGGCGCTGCGCATTTTGGGTGGTATTGATGGTTTGGTGAATTGCGGTGCCGTCGCGACGGGAATTGGTGGGAAGACCGCTGAAGAAATAGACCTAGATACTTGGGATCGCGTTATGGCCGTAAACGTTCGTGGCACTTGGCTCATGATTAAGGCATTCTCCGGGGCCCTTCGCGGAGTTGGCAATGGTAAGATCGTTAATTTGGCCTCTGACACGGCGATGTGGGGCGCTCCAAAACTACTTCATTATGTTGCGTCCAAGGGAGCGGTGATTTCGATGACGCGGTCACTTGCGAGGGAATTAGGAGCCGATGGGATAGCGGTTAATGCTGTGGCGCCAGGGCTCACTCTCGTTGAAGCAACCGAATACGTGCCTGAAGAACGTCATCGTCAATATGTGGAGGGGCGGGCAATAAATAGGGAACAAAAGCCAGAGGATATAACCGGTACAGTGATGTATTTATTATCCGATGCCGCAGATTTTGTGACGGGGCAGCTCTTGCCTATAAATGGCGGCTTCGTCTTTAATTGACAGGAGGTAATAAGATGGATTCAGGTACGGCAGCGACGATGGGCGCCGATGGAAGAGAAGAGGAATTGCCCGGGTGGCGTAAGGCCAAAGGGCAGAGTTTTGACGAATGGATGGAGACTCGTGTGGCGCGTTTTGATACTCGTCAATATGATTGGGATGTTCTCAAGTTTCAGGCGGATTTTGACCCCAAGTATCGCCGTGCTCAAATGCGATACATGGGGACAGGAGGTACGGGTAAGGGTTCCGATATGAATGCCGTCCAATCCGAACACTTTACGTTTTCAACAATGGTGCTTCCACCCGGGTGTGAGGGACCACCGCACCTTCATGTGGATGTTGAAGAGGTTTTTTTTATGCTTCGCGGCAGCATCCGTCTAACTATCCAGGACGGCGATGAAAACTGGGAAACGGTGCTCTCGGAACGGGATCTATTCTCTGTACCGCCAGGCGTTTACCGCGGCCTTGTCAACGAAGGTCAAGAAGAAGCTCTAATGTGCGTTATGTTAGGAGCAACTAAGCCGGTAACCCCTTCGTACCCTCCGGAGCACCCGCTTGCATCGATTAAAAGAGAAAAAGCTTGAAGTACCGGTCGTAACGCATTGTTTTTATTTGCAAACCGCGATCCCTATTTCGTCGTTAACAAACATTTTTTGCGGGAAGAGAAATAGACCTGCGGGAACACTTTTCAGACAATGTCCCAAATCGAACAGAAAACCGCTGATACGAACGACGGAGTTGTCACATACCGTGAATTGGGTTCCGGTACCCCACTTGTCTTACTGCACGGTATTGGCTCTGGTTCGGAGTCTTGGCGCGCGCAACTTTTAGATTTTGGGAAGCTCTATCACGTGATCGCGTGGGATGCTCCGGGTTACGGTGGATCCACTCCGGTAGCCCCTAGCACACCTTCCGCAGCCGATTACGCTCGCAGGTTAGAAACATTCTTGGACGCCCTTGGTGTGGCGACTTGTCATCTCGTAGGTCACTCGCTTGGCGCGATAATGGCCTGCAGGTTCGCGAGGGATAAGAGTGAGCGTGTTAAAAGTCTTATGCTTGCTTCTCCCGCTATGGGATATGGTTCCCAGGGAAAAGAAATTCAAAATGAGCGTAGGACCGGACGCATAGAATTATTAGAGACATTAGGCCCAAAGGGCTTGGCGAGAGAGAGACACGCAAACTTACTATCTGCCGCGGCTCCAAAATGGGCACGTGATCGTGTTGAGAAGGTAATGGGCGAAATCCGACCCCATGGATACAGACAAGCGGTGGAGTTACTGGTTCTAAATAATATTTTTGCTGACACGGCAGAAATACTATCCCCGGTATCAGTAGTAGTAGGTGGGGCCGATGTGGTCACTCCCCCAGAAACATGCAAATTAATAGCCGAGAGCTTTCCAAATTCTACGTTCAAGATACTACCTGATCTTGGACACGCTTGTTATGTGGAGGGGCCCGAAATTTTCAATGTTTCGCTCCGCCGACATCTGGACAAAAATTCGTGAATAATTGCAACAAAGATATAACTTGGCGCAATCGTATGTGCTTTCCCGTAGCGCAGGAACCAGTAATTTGTTGTATGGTCAATATATCGCAAAATAAGCATACAGGGTTCTACTATGACCGTAGTTGATATGGAAAATAAAGTTACCGTGGTAACTGGAGGATCCTCGGGCATTGGTTTTGCTGTAGCCAACGCGGTATTGAGTGCCGGCGGTAAGGTGGCTATTTGTGGGCGTAGCTTAGACCGTTTAGACCAGGCGTTTGAGCAACTCTGTGGGAGGTGGGATGCTAAGAGAATTCTTACCCACCCGTGCGATGTTCTCGAAGAACAGGCTGTTGAAGAACTGCGGGATCGTGTTCTTGATAGGTTTGGCCGCTGTGATTCACTTGTATGTAATGCGGGTCAGGCGCGTGCTAGTAATTTCTATGATACGACCGATGGTGATTGGCGTGACGAATTTGAACTTAAGTTCTTTTCTATCCTGCGTCCGGTCAGGGCATTTGAATCTCTTCTAGAGGCATCTGGCGCCGGTTCAATCGTATGCACCAGCGCCATGATAGCCAGGCAACCCGAACCGTTTTTGATTGCGACTGCTGCTACCCGCGCCGGCCAACTCAATTTATTGAAATCGATGTCGCGAGAATTTGCCCCCCGCAATATTCGAGTAAATGCGGTTCTTATTGGTCTCGTGGATTCAGGCCAATGGAGTAGGAGGTACGATAGTGGGGTTGGGCCTGATGGGATAAAAATCCCAGAGGGTATGAAAAAAAAGGATTGGTTTTTCGAACTCGCAAAATCGAGAAACATACCGATGGAGCGGCTTGGGTCACCCGAAGAGGCTGCTAACGCGATCCTATTTCTGGCCTCTTCTATGTCATCCTACATCACCGGCGAAACCCTGGAGGTAACGGGAGGACAGGCGCGTTATGTCTAACCTTGTGACGGCGGGAGATATCGTAGCCAATTTTCTCAATGAATGCGGTGTAAAGCAAGCGTTTGGGGTAATAAGTATCCATAATATGCCCATTCTCGATGCTATATCTCGTCAAAATAAGATACGCTTCGTACCAGCGAGGTCAGAAGGTGGCGCTGTCAACATGGCCGACGCTAACGCGCGGGTTAGTGGTGGGTTAGGGGTAGCAATTTCAAGTACGGGGACAGCTGCTGGCAATGCCTGTGGAGCAATTGTGGAAGCAATGACAGCGGGTGCACCGCTGTTGCATCTAACGGGTCAAATCGATCGAAAGCATCTTGATAGACAGAAAGGATTCATTCACGAGGCGGCCGACCAGCTTGGAATGCTCAAGAGCGCCGGAAAGGCAGCCTTCCGCGTTTGGTCGCCTGAGACCTTACTTGGAACACTCAGAGAAGCGGTGCAACTGGCTCATACGCCTCCGAGAGGTCCGGTGAGTGTGGAAATACCGATCGATATTCAAGGAGCTCAGATCCCATGTCTCATGAACGAAGCTCCATTGCCGCCCGCCGTGCAGGCGGTTGATGAGAGGGGGATTGAGGCGTTAGCCGCTGACCTCGCTTCCAAAAATCGGGTGATTCTGTGGTTGGGAGGCGGCGCGCGTGGTGCGGGGAGCGCAGTGGCCGAGCTCGCAGCGTTGGGTATTGGTCTAGTCACTAGTGTAAATGGTCGTGGAATTTACCCCGAAGATGGACCGAATTGTTTGGGGGCCTTCAATCTTCAGTCTCCGGTGGAGGAGTTATATGGGACTTGTGACGCTATGGT
>CAZOHS010000068.1:11661-13094 GCA_964579285.1 uncultured Rhodospirillaceae bacterium
GGGGAAGCGCTAAATATCACTGGGGTTCTTGTTCGTCCGTCTCGTATTGAAGAGGTTGGAGCGGCACTAGTTGGTCGCGACATAGAAGTTGTATCGGCTGTTGACGACCTCGTTACGACCCCGCAACTAGTCGCCGAATGCGCGGGCCACAGTGCGGTACGGGAACATGGCGCCAATATTCTGCGGCGAGGTATCGACTTTCTTGTTATCTCGGTGGGCGCGATAGCGGATCAACGGCTGTATAAAGAACTAACCACCGCGGCTGAGGTTGGGAACGCCAAGTTAATCTTTGCTGCTGGCGCTGTGGCGGGTGCCGATGCTTTGGCGGCTGCCAAAATTGGGGGGCTCGATAACGTAACCTACACATCGCGCAAGCCTCCCGGCGCTTGGAAGGGAACAGTTGCCGAAAAAGTATGCAATCTTGATCAAATAAATACGGAGGTTGTTCTTTATGACGGTAATGCTGTTGAAGCGGCTACCCGCTATCCCCAAAATGCTAACGTGGCGGCGACGATCGCGTTAGCTGGCGCGGGCTTTGACAACACGCAAGTCCGATTAATTGCGGATCCTGATGCCGGCGGTAATATTCATCAAATAAGTGCACGAGGCATGTTCGGAGCCTTTAATATCGAAATCAGAGGAAAACCTCTACCCGATAACCCTAAGACGTCAACGCTTGCAGCGCATTCTGTTGTTGCTGAGATTCTTAGGCGAGGTGGGCCGGTTGAGATAGGGGGCTGAGTATGGAAAGAGCGGCTACTCCTGACTATAGTATTGACTAAAACTAATTGAAGGATCCGTTATGTCTCCGCCGAAAAGCACTCGTGAAACTCCTGAACAGCTTACCGAAATTGGCGCATTGCCGGTACCTGAGGCTGAGACGCTGGACGACGATATAAAGAAATATATGGATGTTTGTAAGGAAAAATTAGGCCATATCCCTAATGTGGTTAGGGTCTTTTCACTACGACCGGCTAAGCTTCGGACGTTTATAGCTAAGTATAACGAGATGATGCTGTCGGATGATACTGATCTTACCCGGCTTGAAAGAGAGATGATTGCCGTGGTCGTATCGTGCGCCAACCGCTGCGTTTACTGTATTACCTCACACAGTCAGGCGGTTCGTGAGTTTTCCGACGATCCGGTGTTGGGTGATATATTGATGATAAATTATCGAGAAGCAAATTTGACCCCGCGGCAACGCGCCATTCTGGATCATGCATGGAAAATGACCACGGCACCCGCCGAACCGGGCGAAGCCGACCGAGCCTTGCTTGAAAATGCTGGGTTGGGTCCGGAAGAAATTTTTGATGTTAATGACGTCATTGCCTACTTTAACTACACTAATCGAATGACGCATGGCCTAGGCATGCAACCTAACGAGTATTATTTTGGCAGGAACCGTCTCCCTGATCCACAAGCGGTGCGATAGA
>CAZOHS010000069.1:0-12879 GCA_964579285.1 uncultured Rhodospirillaceae bacterium
ATGGGAAAACCCAGAGTTTTACGACGAGGAAAGCTTAGATAAAGAACTTCGCCGTCAATTCGATATATGCCACGGCTGTCGGCGGTGCCACAACTTGTGTGATTCTTTCCCAAGGTTGTTTGATTTAATTGACGAATCTGAAAGTATGGAACTTGACACTGTAAAGTCAGAGGATTTTAAATTCGTCGTTGATGCGTGCACACTATGTGACATGTGTTTTTTAACAAAGTGTCCCTACGTTCCGCCCCATGAATTTAATTTGGACATTCCTCACCTTATGCTTCGTTATCGAGCAGTCGACTATAAAAAAGGCCGGGTCAGCCTTACGAAAAAACAGATAGCGGAAACGGACCGCAACGGAAAAATTGCTGGCAAAGTAGCGCCAATATCTAACTGGGCTACCAAAATAGATAATCGTGTAACGCGTCCACTGTTAGAATTGGTAACAGGTATCGACAAAAACGCCCAACTTCCCCATTTTCATAGTAAGTCTTTGTCCTCAAAGAAAAAAAAACGTAACGAGGATCTAGGTAAAGCTGCAATAGACAATGGTCGAAAAGTTGCAGTCTATGCGACCTGTTTTGTAAATTATAATGATCCAGCTATGGGTGAGGATGCACTTGAAGTATTACATCGGAACGGAGTCCATACAGAGGTTCTACACCCTGCTTGTTGCGGTATGCCTAAGCTTGAGCACGGCGACATACAAGGGGTAGCTAAACAGGCTCGTCGGGTTGCTGCCAATTTTAAGCCCTGGATACAAAAGGGTTATGATGTCGTCACTCTTACACCGAGTTGTTCTTTAATGTTGAAGTTTGAGTGGCCATTAATTTTACCCGATGACGAGGATATAAAACTTCTGTCAACGGCAACCCAAGATATAAGTGAGTATATAGTCGATATTGCTAAAAAAGACGGAATGGCCAAAGGGATGAAGCCGTTAGATGGAAATATTGTGGTTCACCTCTCTTGCCATTCACGGGCACAAAACATGGGTCAGAAGGCGGCTGAATTGTTGAGATTAATTCCCGGGGCAGAGGTAAGTGTGATAGAACGCTGCTCTGGGCATGGCGGCTCTTGGGGTATGATGAAGGATAATTTTAATACCGCTATGAAAATCGGACGACCCGCAGCACGAAAAGTATTAGAAAGTTCACCAAAGTATATTGTTTCCGAATGTCCTTTGGCTGGCATTCATATTTTACAAGGAATGCAGACCTTAAACACTAAAGATAAGGAAACGCCAATCGTTCCTGATCGCACCCTGCACCCTGTGCAATTAATTGCAGATTCTTATCGAAGGGTTAAAGAGTAAACACATGGAGAAATTAAAGAAGTTAACGCTCAAACACATCTTGCCCTACGAAGAATATGCAGCAAGCCGAAAAGAAAAACAGATTTCTGTGACGGCTATTAAAAAGAACCGTCGAGTGGAAGTGGGGCCACATGCGATGTTTTATTTTGAAAATTATGAGACGATGTGGTTTCAAGTCCATGAGATGCTTCATATCGAGCGGGGAGGCGAAGCCCAAATACCTGACGAGTTAGCCGCATATAATCCACTAATACCTCAAGGGCGAGAGCTCGTAGCTACCGTGATGCTGGAAATAGGCGAGCCAATAAGGCGTGCAAAAGTATTAGGTGTTCTCGGAGGGATAGAAAATACAGCGTTTATATTAGTTCAGGGCGAAATAATAAATGGTATACCTGAAATTGATTTGAATAGAACTAAATCCGACGGTAAGACGTCGTCTGTCCATTTTATTCATTTCCCCTTTTCGAATAAACAAATTGAGACGTTCCGGAGTGCCAACGCTGATGTAGTTGTGGGTTTCAGTCATCAGAACTATACTCACAGTGCTGGAATGAATGCGGCCGTTCGAGTAGCGCTGGGAGAGGATTTTGGCTGACGTATTGCGCCCTATCGAAAATGTGAGCGTAGATAAAATCCCTAAAGATTAACGTTTTAATTAATTTTCTCTTCTGGATATACACCCCAAATATGTGGATATCGTATCCAACCCCTCTTTTTTCCAATCGTGATTCGACACCAATTCTTTTCACATTTTAGAACCCGGCCGACAACTTTTTCCATCACGCGCGCCGTCATTGGTGCATTACGATTAGGGTCCCTTCTTAACGGTTGAAGCCCGCCTCTAACCACAACCGTCCGTGTTCCTGATAACATTGAACGGTGTACCCAACCTTCTGTGCCTTGCCAGTCCCGAACCCTGCGCCAATCCTCAAATTCAGCAACAATTTCCACAGGTAAGCCATGGTGAACAAACATCCAGTCCACAGGATATCTCTTGCCGGGTCCGGTTCGCATGTTAACTTTGTTAGCCCGCAATGACACAAAACGAGGAAGGGGCAGACCTGTTTCTGCGGCGGTCGCTGAGTTTGGAAAAAAAATGTTATCAGTCCCCAAAGCGGCTGCGCAGAGTATGATAGTAATTAATCCAATAATTCTAATTTTTTTAATTTGTGACATCTAAAAATATAACACTAACTAAGTTCACCACCACATGGGTTAACATACGATAGCACTTTCTAGACAACTGCGTAGAGCCCGGATAGGGCAATCAATATAAAAAGGGAGAGGTCCAGAAGTGGGAAGCCAAAAACCTATCATTGTTGTAACTCGAAAACTCCTTTCTACAACAGAAACACAAATGCAGAGACACTTTGATACTCGCTTTAACGTCAATGATACGCCCATGTCGGAAAGTGATATTTTAAATTTGACCAAGGGCGCTGATGTTATAGTGCCAACTGTTACTGATAGGATCAATGCGCAGCTAATCCGTCAGTTGCCCGAGAGTATAAAATTAATTGCAAATTTTGGTGTTGGTGTGAACCATATCAATCTACAAAAAGCTGCTGACCGGGAAATTGTTGTGACGAACACGCCCGGAGTTCTGACTGATGACACAGCAGATATGACGGTTTGTTTGCTGTTGGCCGCACCGCGTCGCCTGACAGAGGGGGAGCGACTGATTCGATCGGGCGAATGGAGTGGCTGGACACCTACCTCAATGATAGGTCATAGATTTACGGGGAAAAAGCTAGGTATTATCGGCATGGGTCGGATAGGGCAAGCTGTAGCACGCCGGGTCCAAAGTTTCGGTATTGAAGTCCACTATCATAATCGCAATCAGGTTAATTCGACTATTGAAGCGAAACTTAAAGCCAAGTATTGGGGGGATCTAAACGAGATGCTTTCGCGGATGGATTATGTTTCTGTAAATTGTCCGTATACACCGGAAACCCACCACTTGCTGGATGAAGCCCGGCTGAGATCGATGCAGCCACACGCTTTTTTGATTAATACTGCGCGAGGTGAAATAGTGGATGAAAAAATTTTAGCCAAATTAATTACGAAGGGTGTCATCGCAGGTGCAGGGTTAGACGTCTATGAATACGAACCAAGCGTAGAGAATAAACTGCTTAAGTTAGAGAATGTTGTTCTTGCCCCACATTTAGGATCCGCAACGTTTGAAGGTAGGTTGGCGATGGGTGAGAAAGTGATCGAAAATATAAAAAGTTTTTTCAATGGAAAGGGTCCGCTTGATATGGTGGTGAAGGTTGGTCCGAAATACTAGAATTATTCTCTAGACGTACAGTACAGCTCCGTTGATTTCCAAATCAGTTATAAACGTCACGGCGCTACCTTCAATAATTTTTATGTCCTTACGTAAATCTTGACCCGACAGGTCAACTGAAAGTAAACCCATTTGGCAAACCATTATGGAGGCTTGCATTTTATTACAAGCGTCGATGAGGGTTTCAAATGTCGCTAACCCTTTTTTTTTAAATTTATCTTCCCGCCCTTTATTTACCCACCCTGGAGTTAGGGTGCGTGTCCCCGACATCGTAAAAAAAAGCGTTACAGACTTACCAATGGCCAAAGCTGAGCTTGCTAGGACGAGCGCAGAGTGCACCTTATCGTAGTCGTCCGACTGAATGATTATGGAGAGTTTCTGGGGTGAAGGCATTATGAAGCTTCATCAGTGAGATTTAATATTTCTGGTATATCGCCGCATAAAGCACAATCGGGGTTCCGCGGTAGTATTAATTTACGAACTTCAGTAGCAAGGGCATCATAAATCAAAAGAAAGCCTGCGAGACTATCTCCAATACCAATTAGTTCCTTAAGTACCTCGACCGCTTGCATTGAACCAACGGTCCCGGCAAGCGCTCCAAGAACGCCACCTTCCGCGCAACTTGGAACCAGGCCTTGCTTCGGCTGTGTGCCGTATAAACAACGATAACAAGGGTCACCGTCACCGAGCCCTGAACGGAATGTCGACACTTGTCCCTCAAATTGCAGGACCGCGGCAGATACCAGGGTTTTTTTAGAAAAATGGCACGCGTCGTTGATCAAAAACCGCGTCTCGAAATTATCACTTCCATCTGCGATCAGATCATAACCCTGGATTAGTTCACCAACGTTAGATCTGGTTACACGTTCCAAATGTTGTATTAATTTCAGGTCGGGATTGATTGCAGCGATAGCATTGGCTGCGCTTTGCACCTTTGATATACCGATTGACCTAGTTTGATGAATGACTTGTCGTTGCAAATTAGATAGTTCAACGACGTCGTCGTCCACCATTCCCAAGGTGCCCACCCCCGCTGCTGCAAGATACATTAAAAGGGGTGCGCCCAGGCCTCCCGCACCAATCACAAGCACGCGTGACGCAAGCAGTTTCTTCTGACCAACACCCCCTACCTCGGGTAATACGATGTGGCGTGCATAACGCTGTATCTGTTGTTCAGTAAATTCCATAACCCTCTCTGGGCTTTTGACTATGATCCTTTGGGGACAAACGCACAACTTTTATAGAAATTCTATAGTAGCTAATATTTTCTATCTGGTTTGGGATATTATCCTAATCGCTAATTATCGTATACGGTACCGCGTTGTTTTTGCAGATAGAATACTATCCTATTAGAGCCAAAAACCGGGAGCGTTAAACGGATTGCCCCCTAGCTTGGGGTAGATTAACAAAGTGTTCTGCTATGCGTTTAGCCAAGCGGTTTGCGATTTCCGTTTTATGCATCTCTGGCCAATCTTCCGTTCCGTCCTCCGTCACGAGGTGTATTATATTAGTATCACCGCCAAATGTTCCGGTGGCTGGAGATACATTATTAGCGATAATCCAGTCGCAGCCCTTGCTTGCACGTTTTTTTACAGCATTCTTTACGATCTGTTCTGTCTCTGCCGCGAAGCCTACTAATAATTTTGGCCGTTTATAGCCAACAGCTGAAAGTTCATGAAGTACGTCCGGGTTTTCTATCAGCTCTATGTGTGGTGGTTTTGAAAGATTCATTTTTTTTATTTTACTGTTTGTGATCTTGGCTACTCGCCAATCCGCTACCGCAGCTGCGCAAACAGCAATATCCGCAGGCAACAAATTCAACACAGCATTGTGCATTTCTAACGCTGATTCTATACGCACAATCTCTACTCCACGTGGATCTTCCTGGTTTGTTGGTCCGGTGACCAAAACAGTATCCGCACCCATTCCGGAAAGTGCAGCAGCAATTGCATGGCCTTGTTTTCCTGAAGACCTGTTGCCTATATAACGCACGGGATCAATTGCTTCGTATGTTGGGCCGCTAGTTACGATCGCCCGCCGCCCGGTTAAAGGGCCGGGCGCTGAAAAATAGCGCGCTATTTCTTGATATATTTGATGTGGCTCTATCATTTTGCCCAGTCCATATTCCCCGCAAGCCATGCTTCCTTCTATGGGGCCAGAAAAAATAATGTTCCGCGCCTGAAGTGTTGCAATGTTTTCCTGGGTGGCTGCGTGTTGCCACATACGTACATTCATTGCTGGCGCGACTAATATATCTTTATCCGTTGCTAAGAGAAGCGTTGTTACAAGATCATCCGCTATGCCGTGTGCCATTTTGGCAAGTATGTTAGCGGTGGCCGGGGCAACGACGACAAGATCCGCATCGCGCGACAATTTTATATGACCTATCTCTGATTCTTCAGTTAATGAAAAGAGCTCCCCATACACCCGGTCTTCACTAAGTGTTGCAACAGAGAGGGGAGTAATGAATTTTGCGGCTGAATTCGTTAATGCACACCTAACTTTAGCGCCGTGTTCTCGCAGGCGCCTTATGAGTTCAAGGCTTTTATATGCAGCGATACCACCAGAAATGATCAGTAATATACGTTTATCATCGAGCATTTAACGCTCAGACTTATTATAAAGGCTGGCAACCTAGTGATTCTGACAAATATTTGCAATAAGAAGTCTTTGCTCAAATAAACGAAATAAACCCGATGGCAAGTACTATAACGGCAATCCATAACCTGGAATAATTCCGTTTTTCCCTCATTATAGAATTGAGCTGACGCCTATCACTAAACATTTTGCGTTCCGCTAATGTTTCTTTCATGCCCGATATTAAAACAGGCAATTGTGCAAAACCATCCAGAAGGCTCTCGGTTGTGGCTCTAATTCGAGCCTCCGCTCCCATATTGTTTATCATCCATTCGCCAATCATAGGTTTGGCCAATTCCCAGAGATTAACTTCGGGGTGTAATTTGCGACCAACACCCTCCGCTACCAACATTGTTTTTTGTAACAGAAATAGCTGCGGCTGAGCCTGCATTTTGAATTTTCCCGTTATAGTAAAAAGTTGTGCAAGGAGCCGAGCCAGCGAGATTTCGCCCAGCGGTAATCCAAGTATAGGTTCGGCAATAGATCTTGCAGCTTGTGCAAATTCTTCGGCGGACTGATCTTCTGGTACATACCCCGCCCGGATATGCGCATCCGCGACTAGTTTGTAGTCCGCTGTAAGGAAACCGTGCAACATTTCCGCGAGATATTGCCTAGTTTGGCGATCTAGACGCCCCATTATACCAAAATCGACAACGTGTATTTCGCCTTTCGCGTCAATGATAATATTACCAGGATGTAGATCAGCGTGAAAAAACCCATCTCGAAATACTTGTAGGAAAAATACTTTGGCTAGTGTGGCTAAAATCGTAGATGGTTTCTGCCCTGCAACATCCTCGGCGCTGATTTTATTAATCGATTTACCTTCAATCCACGATGTTGTGATCACTCGTCGGCCCGTACGACTCCAGTCAACGAACGGCACATTGAAGCCGGACTCTTCATGTAAATTTGTCCTCAGTTCGTCAGCGGCAGCAGCCTCAAACCGTAAATCCATTTCTATCTCTACTGATCGAATAATTGTTTCGACGGCCTTAAGGGGTTGTAAACGGCGTATCTTTGGTTTGTAGCGCTCAATTTGACTCGCAAGCCAGCGTGCAAGGTCTAGATCTCTGGCGAACGCCACCTCGATATTAGGTCGTAAAATTTTTACAGCGACCTCCATTCCCTCGGTGGTAGTAGCACGGTGCACCTGAGCAATAGAGGCTGCTGCTATAGGTTTATCATTGAATGACCCAAATAATTCTTCCGCAGATTTACCAAACTCGTCTTTTATAGCGCGTTTGGCATCTCTAATATTAAATGATGGAAGATTGTCTTGAAGTTCGGAGAGATCATCGGCCATACGCCCCCCTATTAGATCAGGCCGAACAGATAAAGCTTGCCCTAATTTTACGAAAGCAGGGCCCAACGCGGTTAATGCCAGTGTTAATCGCTCGCCTTCTCGCTTTTGTCGCATTTCTTTATTAGGAATTGCTACAAAGAAAATACGAATAAACGGATTAAAAAAATGTGGCACCCCAATTTTATTCAGTAGAAACAGTGCATCGTATCGCGAAAGAATCCTAATAACGGAAATAAGCCGGTGAATATGGTACGGGACGGAAAACATTCTCTATACGCGCCAACCGGAGTGTACGAACACAATTCCGCCAGTAAGAGGCGTTTCCGTTACATTTCTAAAACCTGCCATCAGCATCTCTTCTGTTAATGCCGCCGGCTGCGGAAAGCGCCGAATACTTTCTACTAAATATTGGTATGCCTCCCTGTCACCTGCAATTTTTTGGCCAAGCCAAGGGATCACGTTAAAGGAATAAGCGTCGTATATTTTTTTTAGCGGGCCTACAACCGCAGGACTAAATTCTATGCAAATGAAGTGCCCACCTATCTTTAAAACACGACACATCTCTTTGAGGGCTGCTTCACGGTCAGTGACATTACGGAGGCCAAATACGATAGTACATGCGTCCAGAGACCCAGATCGTATCGGTATAGCTGCTGCGTCGCCACAAGCTATTAGGGGGCTATGTATGTTCCCGTGATCTAAATTGTTGTTTAGTCCCGTCAAAAGCATTTTTTCGTTTATATCGTAGACAATGGCATATCCACCGCCTCTTTTAAGAAAACCATTCGCGATATCGCCTGTTCCTCCAGCGACATCGAGTAGGATTTGTTCTCTTTGTGGGGAAATTCGATCCAGTGCAACCTTTTTCCAAAACCGATGCAATCCACCCGACATCAAGTCGTTCATAATATTATAACGCCCGGCAACGGAGTCGAAGACGTTGTGAATAAGTTTTTTATGAGCCTTAGTATTAACTTGCTGAAAACCAAAACTGACGTCTTGGTCAAATTTATTTCCGGTTTGTTTTTTTTCATATTTCATCTAATTGAAGATAGCGTGGGTCTTAGCTAACGGCTACCTTGTATTTATGCCAGAACTACCCGAAGTAGAGACTGTTCGGCGGGGACTTGTCCCTATAATGGAAGGATCCTGCATCGAGCGGATTGAGGTTCGACGCACTGATTTACGTTTTGGTGTTCCGGATGATTTTGCTCAGCGCCTAGAAGGTCGAACACTTGAAAAATTGGGGCGTCGTGCTAAGTACCTTGTGGGTGAGTTTGATGATGGGACTATTCTTCTGGTACATTTAGGTATGTCCGGTCGGATGTTGATTGATAATTACCCCAAACATTATTCAGCGCCTAAATTATCGAATTCCACAAACTTTACTAGAAAACACGAACACATCGTTTTTTATTTAGACAGCGGCGCTGCTGTTCGCTTTTATGATCCGCGTCGATTTGGTTTAATGGTTTTAACTGATCGAGAAAGTTTCAAAAATCATCAATTAATCCGCCATCTTGGCCCGGAACCTCTCAATCATGACTTTACAGGAGATGTTCTTGCGCGGGCTCTTTGTAGAAAAAAAACGCAAATTAAAGCAGCCCTTTTGGACCAGCGGGTTGTGGCTGGTATTGGAAATATTTACGCTTGTGAGGCGTTATTTTCAGCCGGAATATCGCCACGTCGAATAGCGTCTAATGTGAAAGGCCTACGAGCAAGTAGATTGGTTCAATCCATCCAAAATGTTTTGCTGCAAGCAATCGACGCTGGCGGTTCATCTATAAATGATCACCTATTGCCAAGCGGCGACTTGGGATATTTTCAACACTCTTTTAACGTTTACGATCGTGCGGGTTACGCCTGCCCTAAATGCAATAGCGACAGGCTGATCAAAAAAATTAAGCAATTTGGGCGTTCTACGTTTTACTGCCCAAATTGCCAAAGATAGGTCTGAGTGCCATGCAGCTTTTCAATCGACGAAAACTCTGTATCGTTAGTGTATTTGTCGGATTGGCCTTGTCGGTATCGGCGACAGCCCGCAGCTTTTTCAGTCAAATTGAGGATTTGCCGATAGCGCCTGGAATGGAAGAAGTGGGTCCAGCGGGCCTATTTTTTCAGAGTGCATCCGGGCGAATTGTGGTGGCGGTTGCACGTGGTGAGGAAAAAATATCTGTTATTAGACGATTTTATGCAAAATCATTACCGCCGCTCGGCTGGCATTTTGTTCAAACAGGGATTTATCGTCGGAATTCGGAAATGCTAAAAATCCGATTTCAACAGGCCTCGGGCAAGGTCTCAATTTACCTTCACATTGTGCCAATAAAAAAACCGCTAAATTAGCTCTAAATCCTTGACGAAGGGCAAGTTGTAGCCTAAAACCATCGCCCGTTTCAGAGGAAGATCCATGGCGAATACAACATCTGCTAAAAAGCGGGTACGGCGTGATGGCCGAACATCGGTTACTAATGCAAGCCGGCGAAATCGGGTCCGAACTTTTCTCAAAAAAGTAGAAACTGCAATCGAAGACGGCGACAAGGATACAGCAAATAGTGCTTTTCGGGCGGCGCAGCCTGAATTAATGCGTAGTGTAAGCCGTGGGGTTTTTAAAAAAAATACTGCTAATCGGAAGTTATCGCGGTTATCTCAGCGTATTAAGGCGATATAAGTCAGCGTATTACGCGCGCGCTGCTCCTCGCTTTTTATGAATTTGTGCCATCTCAATTCGGTTTTGTTTACGTCGGAGTTAGCTCCAGAACTTGATTGTCTCTGAATACCCCTGTTAGTCCACAGGTTATTAACGTTTCTAAACTGTCAACCCCAAAAATTTTATAAAAATGTAATTTTTTAGTGTCTTCCGGGTATCCAGCCGTTGCGCCGGAGAAGCCACAAGGTTACAGTTAAAGGTGGAGCTCATTAGGGGGCACTTCACACACAAATACATTTATCTCATTATATTATAAAAAAATAAGTAAAAAATAATCTATAAAGTAATAGTATGTAGTGTGAATAAAAACAAAGTAAAGAATTTGGATCAACAAGTTCTGTTATTAGGGAGTGGAGAATGAACCAATCATCTACATTTTCTTCGGTGACACTTGAAGCTATGGGATATGCTGGCGATGTAGATGTGATTGAGGCATGGGAAACTTTAAAAGTTAATCCCAGCGCTTATTTGGTTGATGTTCGTACTCGGGCTGAGTGGACTTTCGTTGGAATTCCGGATCTCACGTCGAGTGGCAAAAAACCACTATTTATAGAATGGCAAACTTATCCCAGCATGGCAGTTAATCCCTCTTTTGTTGAAGAAATTAGTTCGGAAATAAGTGATAAATCGACCCCGATCTTTTTTTTGTGCCGCTCTGGAGCGCGGTCGAAGTCGGCTGCTATAGAAATAACGAAGAATGGCTACGCTTCTTGCTTTAATATAGGTGACGGCTTCGAGGGCCCTCGCGATGACAGTGAGCGGCGAGGTCTGGCGAGCGGCTGGAAAGCCCGTGATCTACCTTGGGTTCAAGGATAGTAAAATAATGGAAGAAAACGGACTCACTCAAGATATAAATGCGCGTTGGACGCGGATACGTGGTTTGCTTAGGGCGGAGGTTGGTGATTCTGCATACAAAAGCTGGTTGAAGCCACTTTCGTTGGTGGAGTTTTCTGGCGGGGTAGTTCGCTTATCGGTTCCAACCCGCTTCATGAGAGACTGGATCGAAAATCATTTTGGTCATCGTATATCTGAACTATGGCTTGAGGGTGAATCTTTGGTATCAAAGGTAGATATTTTTGTTCTGGCGGAAACGATAGGGCCTCGCTCAACGAATTTAAGCAAAAAACCTTTGACAAAACCGGTGGCCGCTGCGCGCGGGGGGCGTATAGGTTCGGAACGAGTTGAAGGTGACGTAAGCGCGGCTCTAGATCCTCGTTTTAAATTTAACAACTTTGTGGTCGGTAAACCGAACGAATTAGCCTATGCGGCTGCTCGTCGGGTGGCGGACTCGCCGACAGCAACATATAACCCGCTTTTTCTTTATGGGGGTGTGGGTTTAGGCAAAACTCATTTGATGCACGCGATAGCATGGCAAATCCGCGAACATCAGCCTGATCGAAAAGTTGTTTATCTGTCCGCTGAAAAGTTTATGTACTATTTTATTAGGGCTCTTAGGTTCCAAGATACAATGGCTTTTAAGGAGCAATTTCGTTCGGTCGATGTGTTAATGATAGATGATGTCCAATTTATAAATGGCAAAGAATCAACCCAAGAGGAGTTTTTCCACACCTTTAATGACTTGGTCGATAATAATAGACAGGTAGTTGTTTCGGCGGATAAATCACCTTCTGATTTAGAAGGCATGGAAGAACGTTTGCGGTCTCGGCTAGGTTGGGGGCTCGTGGCGGATATACATGCGACTACCTATGAATTGAGGCTGGGTATTCTTCATGCCAAAAAAGATGAGTTGGGTGCCATTGTCCCCGACAAGGTGCTGGAATTCCTCGCACACAAGATAACATCGAGTGTTAGAGAGCTTGAGGGTGCGCTGAATAGAGTTTCGGCCCATTCCTCCTTGATAGGACGAGACATTACTTTGGAGACGTGCCAGGAAGTATTGCATGATCTTTTGCGTGCGAGCGACCGTCGTATCACGATAGAAGAAATTCAAAAAAGGGTTGCTCAACACTTTAATATTCGCTTTGCAGATATGCATTCCGCGCGCCGTTCTCGTGCAGTTGCTCGACCTCGCCAAGTCGCAATGTACCTTTCAAAGCAGCTGACCTCTCGATCCCTTCCGGAGATAGGTCGGAAGTTTGGTGGTCGTGATCACACGACAGTGATGCACGCAGTTAATAAAGTGGAGGAATTGCGCGGGAGTGACATGACATTTGCTGAGGATGTTGATCTCTTGCGTCGTATGCTTGAGGGCTAATTTGTCGGGAACTTTTATACACAGGTGTAACACAAACGTAGTTGATACAGTTTGATTCGCTGTTATTCGCAGTGAATTTGATTTATTTTCTAAACCCCTGATAATGCTAATCTTTTAGCTTTGCCATAAACCCCGTGAAATTGGATATTTTCTTGGGATTTCAAGGGGTTGTGCTATAATTTTCATATTATTGGAGGTCCTTACAACAATGCATTTTTGGATATAAAAGAAGCCTTGTTGTCGGCCTTAACCAGCGCGAAGGCCTATTCGAAGTTATGCAATTCTCTATCGAACGAAGTGTACTCCTGAGGTCCTTGACCCACGTTCAAGGTGTTGTCGAGCGACGTACAACAATACCAATTTTATCCAATGTTCTGCTGCAGGCGAATGGTGGGCAGCTGGGGCTAACGGCTAC
>CAZOHS010000070.1:0-12722 GCA_964579285.1 uncultured Rhodospirillaceae bacterium
TCATAATCCCAAGCGGCAACGTACCAGCAATCTTTTAGATACACGAAGCGTCTCCTGAGCTTATTAGAATGTCGGATCCTTTTTTCGTCTACGTATAGTACTATATTTTGTCGTAAATACTAAAATCCCATTGCCTCGACATACGCCTGCCTTATGTCATTGGGTTGCCCTGCCTGAAATACAAAATTTAGCATTGAACGGGTTCTAGGGTGATCAATGTCCTCTAGTTGTTCACGTGTGGGACCGTCAAGAAAAAATTCACGATCGAATATCGGAAGTTCGACGCAAGTGTTGAGTTTTTCATTGCGGATAAGACCACTTGGATCTTTCCCATCTTTGATTTTTGCTAGGTCATCAAGGAAGCGTTTTCTCATTAAAATTACGCCACGGTCGCTCCTCGCTAAATGTTCCTTTGTCCTATTTGCGATCTCTCCTTGGCCCACCCATGCGGCAAAGTCCTGGTTCATTACATGGCTGGTAATCCATTCTCCCGTTTCCTGATTGAACACCGGTCCTTCCCAGCTTGGTATTTCTTTTTGCGTATAAGGCCGTTGATCTTTGATTATTGGGTTAAAAAACCAACCTACGCTCAGCATATTTGTGTCGTCGATCGGCACACGCCACTCAAAATGATCACCAGTAAAAAGAGCATTTGGCCATAAACAATTTCGTCCTACGGTCCAAAGTGGATGAGTTTCGTCCGTATCTTCTCTTATTCGCTTGTATGATATTCCGTAGTCAAAGTCTTCGAAGTCGATTTTTAAATGTTTCGGGCTATAGGGTTTGGTTTTTCCAGATGCCCTAATTCTCCAATTCGCATGTTGCCACTCAAAATGGACTGGGTCTATCGAGTTTTCCTGGCCTTGGAACCAGTTGCACGGCACTTTTGAAAAAACTATCTGAGAGAACCCGTTATCCCATGTAAATGGTTCCCAAGTAGGGAGAAGAGGCGCAGGCTTTGGTCCCAAGTATGCCCATAGTAGACCTCCCTTTGATTCGACCGGATATGCCTTGATTTTAATCTTGTTCTTAAAATTTGAATTTGCGTCGACTGTATCTTCAAAGGGTTGCTCAATGCAGGCACCCATTTCGTCGTATAGCCAGCCATGGTAGCTACATCGTAGCCCACCAGCCTCTACGAATCCAAAAGCCAAATCTGCTCGACGATGAGGACAGTGTTTGTCTACAAGTCCATAGTTCCCCGAAAGATCTCTATAGAGCACTAAATCTTCACCCATTATGCGAATGCTTTTTGTGGGGCGACGGTTCATTTCATAAACGGAACCAATGGGGTGCCAATAATATCTCAATAAAGAACCCATCGGAGTTCCCGCATCCGTTTCTGAAAACTTCCGATTGGTTTCCACGTCCAGCATATATTCGGAGCCTCCTTAACCGAGAGCCATTTTGTTTATAGTGATATTATAGTTCGGGTTTCGACTACGTAAAAATATTATTGTGTTCCAACTTCCAAATTTCCAGTTGTATAGTTAAATTTTCTTTACCGGTTGTTGCTTGGCCGCCAAAATGCCGAAATACTTTTGAAATCTTCAATTTCTGTGGTTTTCATAATAGACGAACAACTATAGACAGGTCTCGGGGGATTCATTTTATGGAAAAATTTGTTATACAATCTCATGGTCGCTTGCAGGAATGGGTTGCTGAGGAACACGGCTACTTTGCCGATGAAGGTCTCGATTATGAATTTCGGTTGGGACGTCCCGCCACTTGGTCGGCAAATGTTGAAAAGGCTGATGAGGCGCCCCCCGAAACTAAAAGAGGTGCTTTTGAGTCCTACGAGAAGGGCCGTGCATGCAATGTGTCGTCCGCCTGCCACTGGACGGTTAATATGGCCGCCTCTGCCGGCCATGGTAAGATGTGGGTCGACGCTTATTCGGTGACACCTTCGGCTATATTTGTTCCACCTGAATCAGAGATATTAAACCCCGAAGACCTAGCGAACACACCCATACAAGTCGGTTATCATTCAGGTAGTCACTATTCCACGCTGCAAGCAATGTTGCGTTTTTTGCCCCAAGAAAAAGTTAATTTAAATTTCGGAGGTGTTTTGTGGGATCGTTTGGCTTTGTTAGTGGACGGGAAGGCAGAGGCGGGAAATGCGTTCGGCGCTCCATACTATCTGCTGGAGCAGCTTGGTTTTCGGAAGGTGTTAGACACCACATTTATGATTGGTGCCTTGGTAACAAATAATGCGCGCACCAGCGATGTAGAAAAGTATTATCGTGCGCTTCGTCGTGCACAACGGGATATTGATATTGAACCAGAACGTTATACCCATTATTTCCTGCGAGAATTGCCTGAACGTTATCACGTTATGCTTGACGTTCGACGAATGGGTCCGGGGGAGCGAATAGTGTTTGAGTCTTATAATAAAGAAATGTTTGAGAATACCCATCGTTGGATAACGGATTTGGATCTATTTCAAGACGATCAAAGAGGGAATGGTATATACCCTGAATCAACTGTTTCTTCGGCCGCAGCAGAGTGACACGCAGCCATCTATATATAAAAAAAGCCCGCTGAAAAAATCTAGCGGGCTTTTTAAGTTGACTAAATAAAGCCCATCAATTCCATTTGATACGGCCCATTTGTGCTCCAAATGGATTTATAATTCCTTTATCAATCGTTATATCCTTAGTATGAACAAACACTGACGGCAGGCTTGCAATGGGAATAATGTATGCCTGTTGGTTTATACGGTTGAATATTTTGCGATATATGACATTACGCGCTTTGGTATCAAACGTCGCACCCGCTTTCTTTCTCCATGCAACAATCTGTTTGTCGCCGTAATAATCACGAGCTTTGCTTCCAAAGTAAAAGGAAACGAGAGCATCTACATCGGGCACTCCACCCGAGCTGAATTGGTGCACTAAGGTTTGGATCTTACCAGAGCGTTGTAGTTTTCGGTAAGCGCCGAATGTCACACTTTTGATAGGCGCAATAACGCCAACAGCACGGAAAAACCCTGAGATGGCTTCGGCAACCTTTCGGGTTTCGGGTAACGTAGTTATCTGGATCTTCAAACCTTTAACGCCGGCCTCCGCTAATAATTTCTTCGCTCTATCCGGGTTGTAGGCTGGCGGTTTTTTGTCGAATACACAGCCAATCTGTATAGGTTTGCATATGGAGTCCATTTTTTTTACCGCATCTCCACCCGCAAATACATTGCGGCGGATTGAATCGCGATCTATTGCGTGTATTAGAGCCTGACGGACTTTCGCATCTTTCAACACATCAGAGCCAGTCCTGCCTATTGCGTCAAACGCGATATAACGGAACAAAATTCCATTTGAAACCGTCATAGTAAGACGGGGATCTTTTACCAAATTCTCAGCTTGATCCTTGGGTACATTGTGGATCAAATCGACACCACCCGTCATCAACTGAGCTACTTGGGTCTGGATGTCGGGTATTTGTTTGACGTGGATGTTGGTGATGGTCCCGGCGGGGCGCGAGGCTGACCCGTGTTTGTAGTCCTTGTTTAGTGTAAGTCGAACACCATCATTCGTATCATATGAAACAACCTTGTAGGGTCCTGTGCCGATAGGATTTTTTCCAAATTTAGCTTTTTTCTTCAGCTTACCGTGGGTGTCAGAGGGCAACATCGGTATACTTACGGCGATCCTGGCCATCGCAACCGCCCGTGGGCCTTTTGTTATAATCCGCACCGTATATTGGTCTATTTTTTGTGCGCCTTTGATCCATAAAAATCGCGATTTTATTCGGAATTTGACTTTAGGGTCAGCGACCCAATTTATGGTATAGACAACATCGTCCGCGTCAAACGCGGAACCATCATGGAATTTTATGTTTTTGCGCAGGGTGAACTCATGGGTCGTCGCGTTTATTCGTTTCCAAGATTGCGCCAATAAAGGTTCAAATTCTCTTGTCTTCTCGTTGAACGTGATGAGTGTGTCGTAGACGGCTCTACCCGTGAAAGCGGTTTCTCCTTTTGGGTCATAAATAATATCGACGCCGGGTATGGGATCATAAAAAGCTATGCGCAGTGTATCCTTGGACTTCTGAGCTATGACAGGTGTGGCTAACATGGAAACGCTAACCGCTACTGCCATTAGGAACTTTTTGGACATATTGTTTTTCTCCCTCTGCTTATTGTTATTTATGCACAACAGTAAACTTTTGATCTTTTCTCTGTCCCATATAAAAGTTCTTCCAATTGTAACAGACGGTTTTTTTATATGGTGACTTACTCTCTCATTTTTTTTAACAACTAATCAATATCCTATTAATTTGTAGCCTATGGATATTTTTGATTTGGGCAATTATCTTAATGAGATCAGCGACCATTCAATACGCCGAACAGGATCTGAGATAAGGTGAACTAATTTTCGGTTTGGTCGAATGGAGGAATAATATGATCATTGATTGCCATGCCCATGTAAGTGCCCCAGCAGAGCTTTGGGCTTACAAAGCGACCATCTTGGCGCACCGAGGGTCCCATGGCAGGGGCAAAGTCAACGTCACTGATGATGAAATACGGCGCGCCGTTGAGGAAAAACATTTTCCTGGAGCCGGACATAGCCATTTGAATTATATTAATGAGGTTGGGACAGACGTTCAGCTTGTGTCACCACGACCCTTTCAACTTATGCATTCTGAAAAACCATCAAAACTAGTGCAGTGGTTCCATGAGGAATGTAACAACATGATCCACCGTGAAACTCAGTTATACCCTGACCGTTTCATTGGGATAGCCGGCTTGCCACAACCTTGCGGTGAACCACTTGATATGGCTATCGCCGAGCTAGAACGTTGTGTGGGGGAACTGGGCTTTAAAGGTTGTCTGCTTAATCCTGACCCATACGAAAATTCCGGGGTTCACCCGCCCGCACTAGGTGAAAGGTATTGGTATCCTTTATATGAGAAGCTTTGCGAACTGGAGGTTCCAGCGCACGTTCATGGCACGGGGTCAAAGTCTGACCGTGAACCGTATTCGCTAAGATTTATAAACGAAGAAACTACGGCTGTTTACGGTCTTGTTAATTCACAGGTGTTGGACGATTTTCCGACCCTCAAAATTGTTGTAAGTCATGGCGGAGGAGCAATCCCATATCAGCTTGGGCGATTTGAATCTGGCACCCTAAGACGTGAGGGTGCGGAGCGATTTAGTCAGCGTCTGCGCCGACTCTACTATGATACGGTGCTCTACACCCCTGAAGCGATCGAACTTTTGGTCAAGGTTGCGGGTGTTGATCAATGTTTATTTGGGGCAGAATGCCCGGGCGTTGGATCATCTGTTAATCCCGATACGGGACGACATATGGATGACGTGGCCCATCATATTAAAAGTTTTGATTGGCTATCCGAGACGGAACGCGAGAAGATCCTTAGCGGTAATGCAAGGCGAGTTTTTAACCTTACCGTATGATTTCTAATCTACTGGAGCCGCGAAGTGGGGGGTTTTATTGGTCAGAGACTGAGTGTTGCCCTCCTTGTGGCAATTACGGTGTCTGTGATCGGATTTGCGTTGCTCCGTCTTTCAGGCGACCTTGCCGCTGACATCGCCGGTGAAGATGCTACTCCCGAAGAAATAGCAGAGGTTGCCCAGCTATACGGACTAGATCTGCCTCTTCATGTTCAATATTTCAATTGGGTTGGAAAGACAGTTACTGGGGATTTGGGAGAATCCTTGTTTACCAATGAGCCTGTCCTCGATCTCATTTTAGAGCGTATTGAAGTAACATTATTGTTGGCGTTCTATTCGTTGGTTGTGGCATTGATCGTTGCCATTCCGCTAGGCGTTTTGGCTGCAATTCGAGTTAATACTTGGATTGATCGACTGGCGTTAGGCATAGCGGTTTTCGGACAGGCTATACCGAATTTTTGGTTTGGATTGATCCTTATATATGTCTTTGGTGTCATATTACGTTGGCTACCGATATCCGGGTCAGACAGTTTTGCACATTACATTTTACCGACAATAGCGCTCGGCACTTCGGTGATGCCGGCCCTTATGCGTCTCACGCGGACCGGAATGTTAGAGGTTCTAGACTCTGAATATATTAGGACTGCCTGGGCCAAGGGCCTCCGCCCGAGGGTTGTATTTTTTAAACATGCCCTCCGCAACGCAATACTTCCAGTTGTTTCCCTTGCAGCAGTATCTCTGGGTTTTTTACTCGGTGGGTCTGTAATTGTTGAAACAGTATTTGCTCTTAATGGTATCGGATTACTAGCTTATCAGTCCATTCTGAGAAGTGATTTTCCCGTGGTGCAGTCGATCCTCGTTTTTGTTTCGTTTGCGTACATAATACTGACGCTAGCATCTGACCTGATTAACGCGCGCCTTGATCCTCGAATCAGGTTTGATTAGGGAGCAACATGATGACTGAGCCGTCTAAGAAATCTAATATAAGCGTGATGGCGCCGTCCCCTACTGAAATCATGCGTCGCCGCGTACGCGGTCACACAGGGTTTTTGTTAGGATCAGGATTCGTGTTGCTCGTGCTGCTGCTTGCGGTGTTTGCACCTTACCTCTCACCCTATGACCCTTTTGAGCAAAATTTAAATACACGCTTGGTGAATCCAGTGTGGGGAGAAGGCGGAACGTGGGCACATATTCTGGGAACCGATTCACTAGGCCGGGATTACTGGACACGGATCCTATACGGTGCTCGGATTTCATTAACAGTTGGTTTTGGTGCGGCAATCATTTCGGGCTTGATAGGGTCCGTAATCGGAATAATAGGCGGGTATTTCGGGGGGCGAATAGATGGTGTCGTAATGTACCTCATCAACGTCAAATTAGCGCTACCGGGCATTTTGATTGCATTGTCTCTGGTATCCATATTTGGTGGGTCGTTAATAGCTTTGGTGTGTATTTTAGGTTTTTTGTTCTGGGATCGTTTTGCAGTTGTGACGAGGAGTGTAACGCTCCAAATCCGAAATAATGACTTTGTGACTGCGGCAGAAGCAGTGGGTGCTAGCAAGCTTCGGATTATATTTGGTGAGGTTCTACCAAATGTTGCAAACCATATCATTGTTGTTGCGAGCCTTGAGATGGCCATCGCTATTCTAGTGGAAGCTGTATTGTCTTTTCTTGGTCTAGGGATTCAACCGCCAACACCATCGTGGGGCCTTTTGGTGTCAGAGGGCCGCAACTTTATGTTCTTTAAACCGTTTCTTATTACGTTACCCGGTCTGGCGATCTTTTTTCTGGTAATTGCAATTAATCTCATGGGAGATGGAATTCGAGACGTGACCTCACCCGAGGGGCGAAACTAATGTCTCCTATCCAGAAATCAGTACTTCAGGTGCGGGGTCTTTCCGTGGATATAGAAGTTTCGAAAGGAACTTTGCGTGCTGTGCAGGACACGTCTTTTTCGGTTTTGC
Source organism: uncultured Rhodospirillaceae bacterium (assembly GCA_964579285.1). Classification (GTDB taxonomy): domain Bacteria; phylum Pseudomonadota; class Alphaproteobacteria; order MPNO01; family UBA830; genus JAYZQT01. The sequence continues at coordinate 7,375 of CAZOHS010000070.1, forward strand.
GTGGCGAAACACTTGCAATAGTTGGCGAGTCCGGCTGTGGTAAAACGATTACCGCCCTTGCATTAATGCGTTTATTGCCGCGGCGCGCGTCGTTGAAGGCGGAAGAATTAACGTTAGAAGGCGTTAATCTTGCAGCACTGACGGAGCGGGAAATATCAGATCTTAGGGGTCATCGTATTTGTATGATTTTTCAAGACCCCATGACCTCATTAAACCCTGTCTATCGGATTGGCGATCAGCTCGAAGAGATTTTTCTACGCCACGGGAAAGGAAATCGGAGTGAGGCCCGCGCACGAGCGGAGTACCTACTCGATAGGGTCGGTGTGACAAATACTCGGACACGTTTGGCTCAATATCCTCATGAACTGTCTGGTGGGTTGCGTCAGCGGATGATGATTGCCATGGCATTGATGTGTGAACCCAGTTTGATTATTGCTGATGAGCCGACAACTGCCCTTGATGTTACGGTGCAAGCACAGATTTTGGCTTTGCTTACGGAGCTACAACGGGAATTTAATATGGCGATGATACTGATTACCCACGATCTTGGGGTCGTCGCACGAGTAGCCGATCGTGTTGCCGTAATGTATGCCGGTCGGATTGTTGAAACGGGCACATCACGCCAGTTATTCGCTAGCCCGATGCATCCCTACACCCGGGGCCTAATTTCTTGCATACCGCATCCAGGCCGAACCAAACGGGGGTCGCAACTTGGTGCTATTCCTGGAATGGTGCCCGCGCTTATTGGGAATCTGGAGGGATGTCAATTTCGGAACCGATGTTATTTGTCTGAAGACGGATGCTCTAAATTTAATTACGAATTAACAGTAGCGGAAGAGGGGCACTGTTACCGATGTAGTATGTCCCCCGAAATACTAGTGAGAGGCGGAGTAAAGGCGTGAAAACGGCTCGGGACGGAGAGCACAGCAAAAAGCCGGTGATTGAATGCAGTGAGTTGACGCGCAATTTTCGCATAAAAAATGGTATTTTTCGTTCTCCGAAATATATTGGTGCGGTTAACGGTGTTTCTTTAGAAGTACAGCGTGGAGAGGTTTTAGCCATTGTTGGGGAATCTGGGTGTGGAAAAAGTACTTTAGCAAAATTATTGCTTGGTCTACTGCCCCAGACGTCTGGGCGCATCTGTTTTTCCGGTATACCTATTCAGGAAAGAACTCGCAAAGATATTGCTCGACAGGCACAACCCGTATTTCAAGACCCATACTCTTCTCTTAATCCCCGAAAGACACTGGGACAGATTATTGGTTTGCCACTTACTGTCCATGATATTGGGTCTCTGGAAACTCGAGAACGACAGATTTTGGAGATCATGGAAGTGGTTGGGCTTGCTCCAGATTTAGTTCATACCTATCCAAATCAGCTATCAGGTGGCCAACGGCAGCGGGTGGCAATCGCTCGTGCACTGATAATGAAACCAGAAGTTGTCATCTGTGATGAACCAACATCAGCACTCGATGTTTCTGTTCAAGCACAAATTCTAAACTTGCTTTTAGAACTGCGAAAAGAATTAAGCCTAACCTATGTCTTTATAAGTCATGATCTCGCTGTTGTAGAACACATGGCGGATCGGGTCGCAGTAATGTATCTGGGGCGCTTAGTGGAGGTTGCTTCTACAGAACAAATTTTTTCCTCCCCGCGTCACCCGTATACTGAAATCTTGCTGAGTTCCATTCTGACACCGAACCAGGAGTTGGGGCTACCCACTACTGCGTTGAAAGGTGGTTTTCCCGACCCCCTCAATCCTCCATCCGGTTGTGCTTTTCATCCACGATGCGATAAAGCTCTGCCGATGTGTAAATATGATGATCCCGACATTTTAAATGATGATATTGGTGGAGTGGAATGCCATCTCCACCCCAATCACAAGGAGGCTGATTATGGCTGAAATCGTCTTGGGTATGTGGACCACCCATGGGCCAACCCTTGCCACAACACCAGACCAATGGGCGGGTCGGCTCAAAGCCGACCTTGCTCGCAAACACTGGTTTAAGGGTGAGGAATTATCTTTTGATGAACTAGTGGAAAGACGGCGGGTAGAATCTATTTCGGAGAAACATACTGTCGACGAGCGCCAGCGTCGATACGATTCGTGCCAAGCTGCCATTGATGTCTTGTCTCGAGAGTGGGACGCTGTGCAGCCCGATGTTTGTGTCATTCTCGGCAATGACCAACATGAGGTTTTTTTAGAAGACGTTCAGCCAACTTTTACGATTTATCACGGGGAGAGTTTTTACAATTTACCTTTGACAGAGGCACAAAAAAAATTACTACCCCCTGGAATCGAAGAATCCGAGTGGTCGTATCGCCCAAATTCTTACACAGAGTACGAGGGCGTGCCGCACCTTGCGGGGACCATTTTTGAACAGGCAATGGAAGATGGGTTTGATGTAGCAGCATCAAAAGAGTGGCCGACCCGCGACAACCATAGACATGTGGGGACGCCCCACGCATTTAGTTTTATATTGCGGCGGATTATGCGTGATAAAACCGTACCGACATTACCTATAATCGCAAATACGTTTTTTCCTCCCAACCAACCAACTGCACGTCGCTGCTTTGCTTTTGGGGAAATGATAAGCCGGGCTATTTTTCGCTGGAACTCAAGTGCTCGGGTTGCTGTTGTGGGGTCGGGTGGTATGTCACATTTTTGTATTGATGAAGAACTTGACCAGCGCTTTCTCAATGCTTTGAAAAACCGAAATGCGGATGCGCTTTGTGCTCTTGAGCAAGAACTACTGCAATCTGGGTCTTCCGAACTTCGAAATTGGATAGTTGCCGCCGGCGTTCTCTTTGGCACGGAACTTTCGGGCAAACTCATCGATTATGTGCCATGTTACAGGTCCGATGCTGGGACGGGGACTGCTAACGGTTTTGTGTGTTGGAAGTAATATAAGGTGTTGGTACTCTTATTTTCCCAAAACCTTTTCTATTAGTTTCTTTGGCTTTGTGGGCACTTCATTATCGCACCAGGCGATAAATTGGTCGGGCCTCACCAATATTAGTTTTTTTTCGTATTGCTTCCGGCCCTGTGCGTAAGTGTCGCGAACGATGTTTAGCGGGAACTTGTACCTTTTTGCTAAATTTTCAAAACTGCTCACGGCTGAATCTGAGATGTCTAGTGCTATTAATGTGAAGCCGTGGTTAAGTTCTTGATATACATTTCGACCGTTGCTCAGGCTCTGGGGAGCTAAATGATGGCCGGCGCGCGCTGTTAGACTGTGGGAGCCATGGGCACTACAAACTGCTCCTGGTTTACCATCAACAATGGGTGATCCTTCATAATGCGGCTCGTACGTTAAAACGAAATCTGCCACATTTTGTAATTTTTTCTCACCCCAGGCGTTTTTGAAAGCGGTGAGGTCCTCCTCCGGATTATATTTCTCGAAAAAAATCCGGTCCGCTTCAATACGACCCGCTATAAAGTCACGGCCCGTTTCTTCGAAGATTGGTTGGCGTTCCACCGAGTAACTATCCAGGAGATTGCTCCCTCCCCAACCCTTCAGGCAGGCTTCTAATTTCCAGGCAAGGTTTGCTGCATCTTCAAGCCCAGCATTTAATCCATAACCCCCATACGGCGGGTGACTATGTGCGGCATCTCCAGCGATAAAAATGCGTCCAACATTGTACTTGTCTGCAACCGATATTTGTAAGTCCCAAAAGCCGACATGATCCAAATTGCAACTGAATTCGAAGCCCGCAGCGTCGTGTAAGAGGCGTAAAAAATCGAAATTATCGCGGTTAACATCGGGAGGAATAGGGGAGTGAAAAAACCAACTCTCTTCTACATTGACCCTCCCGAAAAATTGCCAATAACCCTCCAGGCTGGGTTTCATAACTCGATAGGTGGAGCGAAGCGGAAATTTTTTAGACAGCGTTTCACTTAGTTGGCGTGATCGGAATACGGCCAGAACCATTGGCTGTTCATAGTCGGTGCCGCTACGAGCGATATTTGTTTGTTGTCTTACAGTAGAATGACTTCCATCGCATCCGACGGCATACTTGCCGTTTAAGATGCGGCAAGTTCCGGATTTAGTGTTTATTATTTTGAATTCTACATTATCGTCTGACTGAGCTACATTCTCGACAACGTGTCCATAGAAGGTCGTGACATTCACAATCGTTTTTAGTTTTTTTCGGAGGACGTCCTCTAGCTGGTACTGAGGCAACCTTTCGTTTTCTAATAAAAAGAATTTATTAAGCGCTTCACGAAGGGGTGGTGCATACCACCACTCTGTATCGAGAGAACCGTATGCGGTGATCCCACTCATGGGAAAATCTTTTGGCATTATCCGTGCAGATCGCAGTTGGGGTTCGAGTCCCCAGAACCAGAATTGTTCTACTGATCGTTGGAGAAGGTTCTGGCCTTTTGGTATAAGCTGAGGTTTCGTATGGCGCTCTATAAGTGCACATGAAATTCCCCTCAGACCAAGATTTACAGCAAGTGCTGCACCAACTGGCCCGCCTCCAGCAATTAGGACGTCATAGGTATTATTCATCCAATGACATATACTATCATATCAAAAGTTCACAAACTGGGGTTGTTATGTTAGCTGACGATTTGATAGGGCGCCTTGCACAACTTGACACTCCCGCTGTATCTGACGCGCTTGATGCGCTGGCACTGCCAGGGCGGGTCACTGGCTTAAAACGATTTACTACGCGCCGCAGAATAACGGGGCGTGTACTTACTGTAAAACTTGGGGCCGGACCGGCGATTGCAGGACCACCAAGACATCTTTGTACACAAGCGGTCGAAGCAGCATCCCCGGGAGACATACTTGCTATTGAACAACGTTCTGGTGTTGAGGCCGCCGGTTGGGGTGGAATTCTATCTAATGGAGCTTTAGTAAAAAAAATTTCTGGCGTCATTGTCGATGGGCCAGTTCGAGATATTGACGAAAGTGCCGAACTAAAATTCCCTGTCTTCGCCCGCTCTGCGATACCCACCACGGCTCGCGGTCGGATTGTGGAAGAGGCATTTAATAAGCCCATTACAATTGGTGAGGTGATCGTCAAACCCGGTGATCTCGCGCTCGCTGATGGCTCTGGGATTTGTTTCTTAGCCCAAGAACACGCAAGTAGATTAATTGAGACCGCAGAACTCATCGCAAAACGTGAAAAATTAATGACAGAGCGGGTATTGGCTGGTGAGCCAATTTCAAAAGTAATGGGCCTTGACTACGAACAAATGCTCGAATGCTAATGTAGTGATAGGGCGTTAATCTAGTTTGCTTAAAGCACACATTAAAAGTGCAGTTCTTCCGCTTATGCGGCGTTTGCAAACCCGTCCATCACCTCCTTCTCGAAGGCCAAGACCTTTTTGAAACTGT
>CAZOHS010000071.1:0-12439 GCA_964579285.1 uncultured Rhodospirillaceae bacterium
TAAATTTCAATAATTCGTTGAGTGTCAATCTGAACGCGTGATCTCGTGTAAACAACTCGTGGACGTAATTTTATCTCGCTATACAGCAATTCTTTCTCTAAATATTGATTACCCTCAAACACTATCTGGTTAACGATAGGATTTTCCACAATTCGCACCACCAAGACAGTCCCCTCGCGTTCCATCCTGACATCCGCAAAAAGTCCGGTACGGAATAAGTTTTTAAGAGCTTTATTTAAGAGTCCTTCTGTAATAGAAACGCCTGTATCAATCCCCATATAAGTTCTAATTGTTTCATTCCCAATTCTTTGGGAACCTACAATTCTAATTTCGTCTACCCGGCCCTCAAATTTCTGCGCCAGTGAGACGGGGGAGGATACCGCCAAAAAGAACAAGGCAAATACCAAGATTAAAACTACGTTCAGAGTATTCCTTACTTGCAATTCATCCCTCCTAGATAAGCTTCGTAAAAAACCCAACGAACTGATCAAACAAAACTCTGATATCGTTAAAGGTCACGAATAGCATTAACGCTAACAGCAGCAGCACGCCCAGACGCACGCTAAATGCTTGAGCCCGCTCACTGAGGGGTCGACCCCGCAATGCCTCTATAATGTAAAACAACAAATGTCCACCATCTAATAAAGGCACAGGAAAGAGATTAACTATTCCAAGATTAATTGATAAAATTGCCGCTAGCATCAGAACGTTTATTATACCTAGCTTCCAGACGTCGCTAGACATCTTAGCTATCCGAATTGGCCCCGCCAGTTCCTCCGTTTTTCGTGTGCCATTTAAAATTTGCCCTAGAGCCGTAAAGATATTTTCGGTCATAACGAAAGTCTGTTTTGCGCCCTCTACGATAGCGTCAAACGGTCCGTGTTTTTTGATCTCTTGACCAATTTTTGCAGCAGATACACCTAAGCGGCCGTATTTTTGGCTCCCAACGCCCGTTTCTACACTGACAACTCCTGGCGTAGCTATCAATTCCACTACCTCGCCGCCTCTCTGAACCAAAAAGGTCATTTTGATCCCAGGGTTGATCATAACTGTTTCTCTAACTTCTTCGAAGCGAGCGACCTCATTTCCGTTCACCTCGATTATTTTATCCCCTGGAATGAATCCAGCTGTTTCAGCCGCAGAACCGGTAATTACAGAACCAATGGTCGTCGGAGTAAATGGTTGGCCAACCGCCATAAATATTCCGCTAAAAATAACAACTGCAAGGACGAGGTTTGCCATCGGTCCCGCGACCACTATAAATGCCCGCTGGGCAATCGACTTCGTATGGAAAGCGACGGCGGATTCGGCAACAGACATTTCCGACATGGGGGAATCTACGCTTTGCATTTCCCCAAACATTTTTACGTATCCGCCAATAGGGATCAACGCGATCTTCCAACGAGTTTCAAACCGATCCGTCCAACCCAAAATCTCTCGGCCAAACCCAACCGAAAAAACTTCGACGCGAACTTTGCACATCCGGGCCGCCATGTAATGCCCAAGCTCGTGAAAAAATACTAACGGAGTCAGAACAATCAGAAAGGGAACGACCCACCAGTCAGACAAAATGTCTATCATCTATTTAACATACCCGTGATCTGGTCAAAAATTGCTCTTCTATAATGTTCATGCGTCACGCTTTCCGGTAAAATGAGCCACAAGGCCCTGTGCCACGCGCCTAGCATTGGAATCAATCGACAATAGTTCATCAATAGACCTGATATTTTTAAAAGACATTCGTTCAAGAGTTTCATCAACTATTCTAGCGATATCCAAAAAGCCTACTTTTCCTGATAAAAATGCCGCAACAGCTTCTTCATTAGCAGCGTTCAATATCGCCGGTGCGGATTTCCCAATTAATAAGGCCTCTCTCGCCAACGCAAGAGCAGGAAATTTTTCGATATCAGGTGTTTCAAATGTGAGAGCCCCAATGTCTGCCAAATTAAGATTAGCGTTAGGCATTTCCATACGACCAGGCCAAGCTAAAGAGTACGATATTGGTGTTCGCATGTCAGGAGAGCCCAATTGGGCTAAAATAGAGCCATCAACATACTCAACCATACTGTGAATAATTGACTGTGGATGAACCAAAATATCAATCTTCTTTTCTGGAAGACCAAAGAGGAAATGGGCCTCAATCAACTCAAGTCCCTTATTCATCATGGTTGCAGAATCGACCGAAATTTTATCCCCCATATCCCAATTTGGATGTGCCACAGCCTCAGACGGAGTAACGTCTTCCATTTCTTCATAACTCATACGCCTAAAAGGACCGCCAGACGCTGTCAGAATTATTTTTTTTATTTCCTCACGATTGTCAAAATTAAACACCTGAAATATTGCATTATGTTCAGAATCAACGGGTAAAAGCGTACATTCACTCTTAATAATTTGTTCAAGCATTAACTCACCCGCACATACTAGACACTCCTTGTTGGCAAGCGCTACAACCGTCGCGTTTTTTATTGCCTGAATGGTTGGCTTTAATCCAGCAGCTCCCACTATGGCAGCCATAACCCAATCGGCGTCCCGCGCGGACGCCTCAATTATACTTTCCGGCCCGGCTGCTATTTCCACATTCGCACCATCAACCTCTGATCTAAGTTCTTTATATTTTCCAGGATTGGCAATTGCGACAAACTTGGCATCTAGTCGCCGAGCCTGTTCAGCAAGCAACTTAGCGTTGTTATTCGCCGTTAAAGCTTCCACATTATAAGAGGCGCTATTTAACTCGATGAGTTCAATAGTCGATTGCCCAACGGATCCCGTGGCACCTAAAACGCTTACACGCCGAGCCTCCTCGCAAGACTTATCGGGTCCACCCATTATCATCACCTTACTCTAGACAGAATAACGTGATCACTAACAGGGGCGTTGTTAAAAGAAAACCATCCAAACGATCAATGACACCGCCGTGACCGGGTATCAAATTACTCGAATCTTTAACTCCAAAATGCCTTTTTACCGCCGACATCGTCAGATCACCGAGTTGAGCAACACACCCAACAATTCCCCCGACTATAAACGCAACAACCAAATCATTGTACCCAATCCACGTTAGCCAAATTCCGCTCGAAAGACTTGCAGTAGCCACCCCGCCCCCCAATCCAGCCCACGTTTTATTGGGGCTGATACGAGGCGCAAGCCGCCATCCTCCGATTAAACGCCCAAAGAAATAAGCACCAAGGTCAGTAGACCAAACCGTTATCAAAATCCATATAGTAAATTCAAGCCCCACTTCCGGATAGTAACGTAAATTAATAAATGAAATAACGAACGCTCCAACCAATATTATGCCAACCGCACAATGACGAGCGCCTTTCATATTCTTAATACACAAAAAAAAGTACAACGAGACGCCGATAAAACCCAAGACAAAAAACGTAGCGTTAAACCAACCTAAATATACGCCAACCAATGCTATCACGAGTCCGATATCGACTAATACATCCCATAGACTTGGAAACTTAAAAACAAAGAATCTCACCCATTCCCAAGCCATAAAACCAGCTAAAACAACTACTAGTGCATCAAAAAAAGGACTGCCAAGGTAGACCGTTGCTAGAACAATTGGGACACCCACGAGGCTGGATAGCAGCCTACGACGAAAATTTGTGGTATAAAATTTAATTAGTGGTCGAGCCATAGCGACGCTCACGCCGTCCAAATTCCTTTATCGACTGTTCTAACTGTTGTCCGCAAAAATCTGGCCAAAGTACATCCGTAAAAACGAATTCACTGTACGCAGATTGCCAAAGCAGAAAGTTACTAATACGATGTTCACCACTCGTTCTAATAATTAGATCGGGGTCGGGTATACCATCAGTAGAAAGTCGTGAAGCTAAGGCGTCTTCATCTATCGAATCCGGCTCAAGATCTCCTCCAACAACATCTCTAGCCAACTTTTTAGCGGCCAATGTTATTTCCTGCCGGCTTCCGTAACTAAGTGCAACGATAAGATCGAGTTCATTATTAAGTTTAGTTTTACGTTCGGAAGTTTCTATTAAAGATACAATATCAGGTTCTAGTACGCTACGATCGCCGATAAATCGCAAACGCACACCCTCCTTTTCCAATTTATCAATATCTTTCATAAGATATATCCTAAAAAGGTGCATCAAATTTTTAATTTCGTTGAACGGCCTTTTCCAGTTCTCCGTCGAGAACCCAAATAAAGTGAGATAACGCACGCCAAGCTCTTTTGAAGCCACCACTGTTCGCCGCACAGCCTCCGCACCTTCTGCGTGACCGGCCGACCTGGGTAACTTTCGAGCCTCGGCCCATCGCCCATTACCATCCATAATGATTGCTACGTGCATCGATTTTTTATGGTACTTTACTTCACTACTAATTCCCACCATTCACTAAACCTGAAGAATTTCGGTTTCCTTAACGTGCACGGACTTGTCTATTTCCTTAACGACATCGTCAGTCAGCCCTTGTATTTCTTCTGTCCACGCACGCTGTTCGTCTTGCGAAATATCCCCATTTCGTTGCATTCGTTTTAACATGTCTATACCGTCTCTACGCACGTTTCGAACAGCTACCCGCGCCTGTTCACCATATTTACCCGCCACCTTCGTGAGTTCGACACGCCGTTCTTCGGAAAGTTGGGGAACAGGCACCCGGATAACAGCACCTTCAGCTTGTGGATTTAGTCCGAGATCAGAGTCCAATATTGCTTTTTCAACGGCCTTAGCCAGTCCATTATCCCAAACCTGAACTGACAACGTGCGCGCGTCTGGCGCACTCACAGTTCCAACCTGATTCATTGGCATACTTGACCCATAAGCCTCTACTTGAACGTGCTCAAGTAGGGCGGGCGAAGCGCGCCCAGTGCGCAAACCGCTAAATTCGCTCTTTAAAACTTCTATTGCACCATTCATACGACGTTTTAGGTCCCCGATGTCTGGATCCGCCATAGCAAGCTATCTCCCTACAACTTCTCTTCTGTGATTATCGTAAATGTACCTTCCCCGCGCACAACCCCAGCAAAAGCATTGGGTGCTTGTATTGAAAAAACTAGAATTGGAATGCCATTTTCCCTTGCCAGTGAAACAGCCGAAGCATCCATCACCCTTAAATCACGCGATAATACGTCCAAATAACTAAGTTCATCATAACGTTGTGCGTCGCTCACCTCATAAGGATCTGCAGAATATACACCATCTACTATAGTGCCTTTAAAAATCGCATCACAATTCATCTCTGTTGCCCTTAGGGCAGCTGCGGTATCCGTTGTAAAATAGGGATTTCCGGTACCTGCCGCAAATATTACTACTCGCCCCTTTTCCATGTGGCGGATCGCCCGGCGTCTAATGAATGGTTCACAGATAGTCGCCATCGGTATCGCCGATTGCACCCTCGTAGATACACCAATACCCTCAAGCGCTCCCTGCATCGCCAAAGCGTTCATTACAGTAGCCAACATTCCCATGTAATCAGCCGTTCCACGCTCCAAACCAGCCGTAGCGCCGGACATTCCTCGAAAGATATTTCCTCCGCCAATTACCAAGCATACCTCGCCACCTATTTCTGTAACTTCCTTTATCTCATTCGCAATTCGATGGACGGTTTTTGTGTCTATACCATAGTCATTGTCCCCCATTAGTGCTTCACCGGAAACCTTCAAAAGCACTCTTTTAAAGCGGAGGTTTTTGACTACTCCCATGCACTATCTACCTTTAGCTAGCCGCCGTGGCCACAACTTCAGCGGCAAAATCCGTTTCTTCCCTTTCAACACCCTCCCCAATTTGAAACCGAACAAAATCAGTAATCTTTATCGGTACGCCAACATCCTCCTCAACAGCTGCTAGAGCCTTGGCCACTTTTTTCTCTCCATCTATTACAAATATTTGTTCTAGAAGGCATACTTCCTCAAAATACTTGCGCATACGGCCATCAACCATTTTTTCGACGATTTCTTCAGGCTTTCCAGAGTCCCTCGCTTGCGCAGACAAAACCTCCCGCTCACGAGCTATCGCCTCGCTGTCGACGTCACTCTGCGAAACCCAAAGGGGACTTGAGGCCGCAACATGCATCGCAAGCTGTCTGCCAAACGTTGATAATGTTGTTTCGTCCGCAACAGATTCGAGACCAATTAAAACCCCAATACTTCCCATATCTGGTGCCGCAGCGCCGTGCACATAAGAGGCCACTACACCGTGTTTTACGGAAACGCCCCGCGACCTACGAAATGTAAGATTCTCCCCAATTGCACCAACCATGCTACTAACCGCCTCTTCTACCGAATTTGAAGCATCAATTTTCCCCGCTAATGTCGTATTATAATCACCAGAAAACCGGAGCGCGGTGGACGCAATTTGTCCGACAAATGATTGGAAATCTGGGTTTCGGGCGATGAAATCCGTTTCCGAATTTACCTCAACTACTACACCTACGTTTTCCTCAGTTGCGACAGCCACTAGCCCCTCAGCAGCTATGCGACCCGCCTTTTTTGCTGCTGCTGCCAAACCCTTTTTACGAAGCCAATCCACGGATGCATCCATATCGCCATTATTTTCGGTTAGAGCATGTTTGCAATCCATCATACCGGCACCTGATTTTTCCCGCAGTGCCTTGACTAGCAACGCTGTTATTTCAGCCATAATCCAGCCTCTTTCTCAACAAATTGACCAATTTTGTCACGCATCTTCGGTTTTTTCACCCTGCTTCTGTTGTTCCTCATCGTCTGTGCTAGTTTCATGGTCTGGATCCGCGCTTTTCGAAGACTGTTGATCGGTGACTCCAGTTTCAGCAGCCTTATTTTCTTCCTGGACAGAAACTAGTTCTTCAGGCGCGGGTATTGCCTCCTCCGGCGCCTGCTCTCCTTCGCCAACATCCGTTCCAACGGAAATCGCTTCCTGCTGTAATCCGTCGAGCACTGAACCCGCGACTAAGTCACAATAAAGGGCAATTGATCGTATCGCATCATCATTTCCAGGAATAGGAAACGTGATATTATTGGGGCTTGAATTACTGTCTATTACACCAACTATAGGTATTCCAAGTTTTGTAGCTTCTGCGACCGCTAGCTCCTCCTTATTCGTATCAATAACAAACAGCATATCTGGAAGTCCGCCCATATCCTTGATACCGCCCAGTGAACGATCGAGCTTTTCTTGTTCTCGTGTCAAATTTAAAAGCTCTTTCTTTGTCAGACCTTCTGCAATTTCTTCCGAATTAAGCATCTCCTCAAGTTCGTGTAATCTTTTGATGGATGCTGTGATTGTTTTCCAGTTGGTCAGCATTCCTCCAAGCCAACGGTGATTGACATAGTATTGGCCACACCGGCCAGCAGATTCCGATATTATTTCACTTGCCTGACGCTTCGTGCCCACGAATAAAACACGCCCGCCCCCAGCCGTTACTTCACGAACAGCCGCTAAAGCAGCGTGAAGCATCGGGACTGTCTGCTGTAAATCAATAATGTGCACATTGTTACGAACACCAAAAATAAAAGTCTCCATTTTTGGGTTCCAGCGACGCGTATTATGCCCAAAATGCACCCCAGCTTCGAGGAGCTGACGCATAGTAAACTCTGGCATTGCCATTTCAGTTATCCTTCTCCGGTTGAACCTCCGCAGGCTAGCATACGTTGCAAGAAAGATGCCCTTACTGTACACCGGATCGAATGGCTAACATATGTCGCCGCCACCCGCGCGCCCACGTGCGTATTTACAGAACCGTGATACGCGCTATATTTTATGTTCGCAAGATATTTGTTTTTATCGCTTTAGCCTAAACATCTACAAGCTCGGCTATACCAGGAATATTCAGAGCATCCGCCCGTAAATCACCCGTAATTAGTACTTTTTTCGGTAGCTGAATTTCCACGCTCCGTGACTTACCAATTTCCAACACTAACGACACGTTGACGCTTCCCTTCTCTGCCGAATTAAGTAACTTTTCAACCCCTTTTATCCCTCTTTCTTCGCAGACTACAATTTTAACATCGTTTGAATGTTGAGCGAGAGCCGCGTCTAGGGGTTTTACATCAATAGCTGAAAGACGAGTGCCATCTCCGCCAGAACGAATTTCGAGGGTTATCAAAACTCTTTGACCAGTTTCTAAAATATCGCGTGAACGGCTCAACAATTCAGAAAAAACAACAACTTCATACACACCCGATGTATCTGATAGCTGAACAAAAGCAAATCTATTTCCCTTTGCGGATGTGCGCTCTTGGCGACTAATAACTACACCGGCTACGCGGGGGGAGGTTCCAGCCATGCTTGCTGTTACTTCAAACCCGGAGCACACTTTATGACGCCTGAGTTGACTGGCGTACGCGTCTAGGGGATGTGCAGACAAAAAAGATCCCACTGCATCGAATTCATGGGAAAGCCGTTCCATCAATGTCCAATCTAATATATCAGGCAACCGTATCTTACTTTGATCTATCCCTAAATTATCTCCATTGAAAAGATTTTCCTGCCCAGTCGACCGCTCATGAGCAGATTGGTTGGCAAATCTTATCAGCCCCTCCGCGCCTTCGAATAACCGCTTACGGTTTTTGTCGAGGCAATCGAAACCACCAGCACGTACTAGGTTTTCAAATTGTCGTTTATTAGCACCCGAACCACTCACCCTATTCGCAAAATCAGTCACATCACAATACTCGCCATTAGTTTCGCGTTCTAAAACCAAATCCTCCATAGCTTGACGTCCAACATTTTTAATCGCTGCCAGCGCATAACGAACCCCTGTAGACATTTGGCTGTTAGGAGTTTTCTCCACCACAAATGTTACCCCGGATTTGTTTATATCAGGTGGTAAAAGAGAAATTTCAAGTCGCTCTAGTTCTTGTCGAAACACGTTAAGCTTGTCTGTGTTTCCAATATCAAGGGTCATAGACGCGGCCAGAAATTCAACTGGATAATTGGCTTTAAGCCACGCAGTTTGATATGCGACTAAAGCGTAGGCAGCAGCATGTGACTTATTAAATCCGTATCCAGCAAATTTATCTACTTGTTCAAATATCCGTACCGCTGTCGCACGCTCTACGTCCCGATTGACAGCGCCATTAACAAATGCCTCTCGCTGGGCATCCATTTCACTTTTTATTTTTTTGCCCATTGCCCGCCGGAGCAAATCCGCTTTTCCTAACGAAAATCCAGAAAGTACCTGAGCAATTTTCATCACCTGTTCTTGGTAAATCATTACCCCAAAAGTCTCTTTTAAGATCCCCTCTAACTCCGGGTGTAGGTAGTCCGGTTCCTCTATCTCATGCTTGCAAGCAATGTATCTCGGTATATTGTCCATGGGCCCAGGACGATACAATGCGACGAGAGCTATTATATCTTCGAACCTATCTGGGCGCATATTTCGCAGCACATCGCGCATTCCGGAACTCTCCAACTGAAATATTCCGACAGTGTCCCCTTTAGACAACATTTCAAAAGTTTTTTCATCGGATAATGGTATTTTTAATAGGTCCGGTGCCTCGCCACGGCGTGATATCAAGTCCACAGCGCGCTGTAGAACAGTTAAAGTCTTAAGCCCCAAAAAATCAAATTTTACCAGGCCCGCTAATTCTGCGTACTTCATCGAAAACTGAGTCGCCAACATTTCAGATCGTGGATCTTTGTATAAAGGAACCAATTTTGAGAGTGGTCTATCCGCAATTATGACCCCTGCCGCATGTGTGGAGGCGTGACGATATAAGCCTTCTAATTTCAACGACTTGTCTATCAATTGAGCGACAGAATCATCATCTTTTTGGAGTTTTTTTAGTTCAGGTTCGCTTTCGATTGCCTGTTCGAGTGTTGGTGGATTGGCCGGATTAAAGGGAATAAGTTTAGTGATTCTATCAACCTGTCCATACGGCATACCAAGAACACGTCCAACATCACGCAATACGGCACGCGCCTGCAATTTACCAAAGGTAATAATTTGGGCGACCTTATCATTCCCATATTTCTCTTGAACGTACCGTATTACTTCGTCCCTTCGGTCCTGACAAAAGTCTATATCGAAATCTGGCATGGACACACGGTCAGGATTGAGAAACCTCTCAAAAAGCAAACCAAACCGCAGTGGGTCCAGGTCTGTTATAGTCAATGCCCAAGCTACAACGGACCCTGCGCCAGATCCTCTCCCTGGACCCACCGGAATTCCTTGATTTTTTGCCCACTGTATAAAATCTGCGACAATTAAGAAGTATCCCGAATATCCCATTTTCACAATTACCTCGAGTTCGTATTCTAAACGTTCAAGGTAAGGCTTTTTTGCCACGTTCCTTTTTCCCAGATCCAAATCATCTATCACGGAAAGGCGTTGTTGTAGTCCCTGGCCAGCCATTTGACAGAGGATGTCTTCCTCACTTTCGCCTCCTGTAGACAGATAGGCCGGCAGTATAGGCTCGCGCTCCATCGGCATGAAAGCACAACGCTTAGCGACAACCACAGTGTTTTCAAGTGCCTCCGGAAGATCTATGAATACCTTTTTCATCGTATCGATTGATCGAAAGTGATAATCGGCGGTTAGCCTTCTTCGTTCACTGTCTGAAACGTAAGTACCAGTCGCAATGCAGAGCAAAGCGTCGTGGGCCTCGTACATGTCTGCGCTAACAAAATAACAATCATTAGTGGCAACAAGAGGAATATTCCTACTGTACGCCAACTCCAACAGACCCGGTTCTGTTTTATGTTCTTCTGCTATCCCGTGTCTCTGTATCTCAATGTAAAATCTGTCGGTAAAAGCATTTTGCAATTGGTCACAAATATCTTCTGCTTGAGACATTTGATCCAAACTTATCATCCTACCAAGTGGTCCTTCCGCACCCCCAGAAAGACAGATTAGTCCTTCAGAATAACTAAAAATTTTTTCGAGGGTTGTATGCGTGTTACCATGTTGAGTTGTAATAAACGCATCAGACACTAGTTCCATAAGATTTTGGTAACCTATCTCGTTTTGCACCAACAAAACGAGCTTTTCACGTGTGCCGCGCCCTTTATCGTGATCTACGTCCCGATCGACAGATTGGCACGACCTAACATCAATCTGGCACCCGATGATCGGTTGTATACCCGCATCCGCGGCAGCTATCGAAAATTCCAGTGCGCCAAACATGTTATTTGTATCGGTCACGCCTACAGCAGGCATATCGTACTCCCCGCAAAGGTCTATCAATTGAGGGATTTTGATAGCACCTTCAGAAAGAGAGTAAGCGGTATGCACGCGGAGGTGAATAAACTCGGGAGCCAACATCCACCTAGCATAAACTTTTTGTCGTACAATCGGGTACTAAGACGGAATCGGTTGTGGATAGTTTTATAGGGCCTCGAGAACCCCATTATTTAATGTAAGCGTTCTATCCATGAGACTAGCAAGCTTGTGATTATGAGTGGCAACCAACACTGCCATCTCATTATCGTTAGCAAGCTCTACCAGTAAATCAAATACATATTCCGCTGTTTCTTGATCTAAATTGCCCGTGGGCTCATCAGCTATCAACAAACGTGGTTGATTGGCCAGTGCTCTCGCAATAGCAACCCTCTGCTGCTCTCCACCAGATAGCTTAGCCGGACGATGTGCTGCCCTGTCTTTTAACCCAACTCTCGATATTAGTTCCCACGCTCGGTCCTTTGCTTTAATCCCTGGTATGCCTGAAATAATCTGGGGCATTGCTATATTTTCTAGAGCAGAGAATTCGGGAAGGAGATGATGAAATTGGTATACGAACCCTATTCGTTGACGTCGGAGCATAGTGCGTTGCTCATCCGATAAATTCGAACAGGCCTGCCCGCAAATTACCACCTCACCACTATCGGGACGTTCCAATAAACCTGCTATGTGGAGCAATGTGGATTTACCTGCGCCGGAGGGTGCAACTAAAGCCACCATCTCACCAAACGAGATTTCTGTAGTAGCGCCCACCAAAACATTCAATGTGCTCTCGGCGGGGCGAAATGTGTGGGCGATATCATTAAGACCGACCGCGATATCACTCATAACGAAGTGCCTCTACCGGTTCTAGGGTAGCAGCACGCCATGCCGGATATACAACCGCCAGAAAGGAAAGTCCTAGAGACATGGCTACAACACTAACAACATCACCGATTTCAATTACAGATGGTAGATTAGAGAGGAAGTATATCTCAGCTGCAAATAGTTCTGTTCCGGTTAAACCCTGCAGCCATTGACGGATTGTTTCAATGTTTCCTGCGAACGTGATGCCGAGCACAAAGCCCGCCAAGGTCCCGAAGACGCCGACAGAGGCACCCGCAATTAGAAATGCCCTTAATATCATCCCCCTAGTTGCGCCCATAGTACGCAGGATTGCAATATCGCGCCCCTTATCCTTTACCATCATGATCATACCGGAAATAATATTAAACGCGGCAACCAAAACGATTAGCGTAAGGATTAAAAACATTACATTTCGCTCAACTTTTATAGCGTTAAAGAAACTCGCGTTAGCTTCCTGCCAATC
>CAZOHS010000072.1:0-12432 GCA_964579285.1 uncultured Rhodospirillaceae bacterium
ACCTATAGCGTGAATCATACAGGTATTCGGTTTTTATTATTATTGTTAGGTATTACCGGACTTTTAATCAGGCCTATAATTGAACTTATGCCTGCCTTTGCAGAAGAGGTTTTTAATAGTGGCTCGGGGGGGTTTGGATTTCTTATGTCTGCGCTTGGTTTAGGCGCGATGATTAGTTGCCTTTGGATAGGTCTTAGAGGTGAGACCAGGGGGCTAACACAACTCGTGACACTTAGCCTATTGGCGCAGGGTGTAGCCTTAATCCTGAGCGCGTTGACGGATTCTATATGGGTCGCGGCCTGCTGTCTGGGCGTGGTCGGGTTTGCCATGCTTGTCGGAGGTGTTGGCTCCCAAACGTTAATACAAAATTCGGTCGAAGCCGACGTGAGGGCCCGAGTAATGAGTTTGTTTATACTTATTTCATGGGGGCTGCCGGCTTTCGGCGCACTGCTCGCCGGTTGGATCGCAGATTTTTCGGGTCTTTCAATTACCATAGCCGGCGGCGGGATGCTCACGATTGTTTTATGGTTATGGGCTCGGCCTATTGCCCCAAAATTACAGAATGATCTAGAACAGAGAAGCTAATCACAACAAGTTTAAGATTTGAATAGATATACTTACCAACCCAATAGGCGATAATATACGCTATGCTTCCATAGAGCTTCGCATAGTTGCACCTATTGAAGCAGGTGAATCTGAAATTTTAATTCCCGCGCTCCGCATTGCTTCCATTTTATCGTCAGCGCCCCCCTTACCTCCAGAGATTATCGCGCCTGCGTGGCCCATACGCCTTCCGGGCGGCGCGGTAACTCCCGCAATAAAACCGACCACCGGTTTTGTCGTTTTCGAGTGCTTTATAAACTCTGCTGCTTCTTCCTCGGCCGAGCCACCAATTTCACCGATCATTACGATACCCTCTGTCTCATCGTCTTTAAGAAACAGTTCCACGCAATCTACAAAATTAGTCCCATTGATCGGATCACCGCCAATCCCAATACACGTGGTCTGACCCAGTCCCGCCGCGGTTGTTTGCGCAACAGCCTCATAGGTCAATGTCCCGGATCGAGACACAATCCCTACTTTGCCACGACGATGTATGTGTCCAGGCATGATTCCTATTTTGCATTCATTCGGCGTTATTATCCCAGGGCAGTTTGGACCAATAAGTCTCGTCGTAGATTGCGCCAGCGCGCGCTTAACCGTTACCATATCGATAACAGGAATTCCTTCTGTGATACATATCACCAATTCTATTCCGGCATTAATAGCCTCCAGAATAGCCTCCGCCGCAAATGGCGGCGGCACGTAGATCACAGAAGCATTTGCGCCAGTAACGTTTTGTGCTTCGGTCACCGTATCGAAAACCGGCAGGTCCAAGTGACTTGAGCCACCCTTTCCGGGCGTTACTCCCCCGACCATGCTGGTACCGTACTCAATTGCTTGCTTCGAATGAAAGGTGCCTTGGGCACCAGTAAACCCTTGGCAAATAACTTTAGTATGATTTCCTACTAAAACAGCCATTAACAGGCCTCCCTTGCCACTCTGACCACTTTTTCGGCGGAATCCGCTAAATTATCCGCAGAAACGATCGGCAACCCAGAATCTTCAAGTATTTTTTTTCCAACATCTACGTTTGTTCCAGCAAGCCTAACCACTAATGGCACCTCTAAACTGACTTCGCGGGCTGCCGCAATCACACCCTCCGCTATAACGTCGCAGCGCATTATTCCTCCGAAGATATTGACGAGGATGGCCTCAACGTTTGGATCGGATAAAATCAATTTAAATGCTGTGGTAACCCGCTCCTTAGTTGCCCCCCCGCCCACATCAAGAAAATTTGCGGGCATTCCACCATAGAGCTTAATGATGTCCATCGTGGCCATCGCGAGTCCAGCTCCGTTGACCATACAGCCTATATTACCTTCAAGTGTAATATAATTTAGATCGTGCTTCGCTGCCTCAAGTTCTCTAGGGTCTTCTTCATCCTCATCACGAAGTTCCGAAACTTCGGCTTGTCGAAACAACGCATTGTCATCAAAATTCATCTTCGCATCGAGCGCTATAATCTCTCCAGTCCCAGTAACAACTAGTGGATTGATTTCGAGGATTGAAGCGTCAAGATCTGTGAAAGCATTATATATCCCGATAATAAACTTCACAGCCGCCCTGACTTGATCACCCTCCAGACCAAGGCCATAGGCAATTTCACGAGCGTGAAATGGCTGGACACCGTATACCGGATCAATATCTACACGAATTATTTTCTCGGGTGAGTCAGTTGCCACGTCTTCAATTTCTACCCCCCCTTCTGTAGAAGTCATTATTGTTATACGGCTCGTGACCCGATCAATAAGAATACCAAGGTACAACTCGCGCCGGATATCACAGCCTTCCTCAACATAAACCCGTTTGACCTCTCTCCCCTCTGGACCGGTTTGATGTGTCACAAGGTTCATCCCTATCAACTCGCTCGCAGCGTTTTTCACGTCTTCAAGCGAACGAACAACCTTAACGCCGCCACCTTTTCCACGACCACCGGCATGTATCTGAGCCTTTACTACCCAAACAGACCCACCCAAATCCGCTGCCGCCTTAGCAGCTTCTTCGCCCGTGTAAACAACACTGCCACGAGGAACAGAAACGCCGTATTTCTGCAATAACTGCTTCGCCTGATATTCGTGAATATTCATAGCCCTTCCAAAAACCACCTGCCCCGCTCAGAAATCTGATTGTGCAATAATTAAATTAGAAAAAAACCGGTCTAACCAAGTAATCCTGTTTGCCGAATAAGTGCCTGTAATCCTCTACGGAATTTATCAATGTTTGACACGTTCTAATTTCTTAACCACCTCAACTAGCCCTCTGACCGCGTCCACAGACTTATTAAACTGCTTTCTTTCAGTTGCATCCAGCTTGACCTCCACAATCTTTTCTACCCCCTTTGCACCTATAACTACCGGTACACCAACATAAAGACCATTCACGCCATATTGCCCATTGAGTTTTGCCGCGCATGGTAAAACGCGCTTTTTGTCCTTTAAAAAAGATTCCGCCATTGCTATTGCGGAAGACGCCGGCGCATAAAACGCCGAACCATTACCAAGTAGACCCACTATTTCTCCACCTCCATCACGCGTACGCTGCACGATTGCGTCAAGCTTTTTCTGGGTCGTCCATTTCATCTTCACCAGATCTGGCAACGGAATACCGGCAACAGCTGAATAACGGACCGACGGGACCATAGTATCGCCGTGTCCACCCAACACAAAGGCCGTAACATCCTCGACGGAAACTTTGAATTCTTCTGCTAAAAAATAACGAAACCGGGCACTGTCCAAAATTCCCGCCATGCCAACCACCCGCCTTGCCGGAAGACCAGAGTGTTTCTGCAGAGCCCATACCATTGCATCAAGCGGATTTGTTATACAAATAACGAATGCGTCTGGGGCATATTTTTTTATACCCTCCCCAACCTGCTTCATTACGCCAGAATTTATGCCAATCAGATCGTCCCGGCTCATGCCAGGTTTTCGTGGAATGCCAGCTGTTACGATCACGACGTGAGAACCTTTTATCCCAGCATATGAATTGGCCCCACTCATATTGGAGTCAAAACCCTCAACGGGTGACGATTCAACGAGATCAAGAGCTTTGCCTTGCGGCGTACCTTTTACGATATCAAAAAGCACGACGTCGCCGAGGTCTTTCAGTCCAACGAGATGTGCCAGTGTGCCGCCAATATTGCCGGCGCCAACTAAAGCGATTTTATTGCGGGCCATAGGTTTTTCCGAGCCTGTTGAGGAATAAATTATCACGTCGAACATGAAACTGTTCGACGGATGCGTTCATACCGCTGTTAACTATAGAGGGCAAGAGTAGTAGGTATTTTCCCATATTTGTAACGAAAATTAATAGATCGTTTTATTTAATCAACAACAATTCAGTTTACTCAACTCATTAAAAATAACCTCAATGCATTTCTATTTTATGTGCGTAGAATTTATGTATTCTGCGCTCTGCATCTCAATTAGACGGGAAGCCGTTCGTCTAAATGCAACAGCGGTATCACCTTCTGTACACAATTTATCGGGTTCCGTTGCCGCGGAGACAATAATATTAACATTATGCTCATAGAGAGTGTCGATGAGCGTCACCGTTCGCTTCGCCTCATTGCGTTTTGCCGCTGACATTGCCGGAACATCCGTGAGGATAACCGTATGATATGCCCTAGCAATTGCTATATAGTCTGGAGCGCCAAGGGGCTTTTCACACAAATCACCAAAACTGAATTTAGCTACCCCTTTAGTGGCCAGCGGGACAACCACTTCGCGACCCATTACCGGAATTCTTTCGGAAACGGGTTTAATGCCATCAGTCAGGGCTATGAATGCTGCTTCAACAGCCGCATCAGCTGTGTCACCTAAGGGTGAGTAATACACGCCCATATCGAGGAGACGGCCACGACGGTGATCATGGGCTCCATCTAGTTCCAGTAGATTTGTATTCTCTTTAATAATATCGATAAATGGCAGAAACCGATCCCGTTGGAGACCATCGGGATATAAATTATCGGGGCCGCTATTACTCGTTGCTACCACCACGACACCCTCATAAAATAATGCCGAAAAAAGCCGTCCGAGGATCATCGCATCCGCAATATTATCGACTTGGAATTCGTCAAAACACAACAAGTAAGTCCGCTTTGCTATATCGGCCGCAATATGCGCCAAAGGGTCCCTACTAGAGCCCCCTTTTTGTCTCGATTTATGCATTGTATTGTGAATTTCCAGCATGAAGGCGTGGAAGTGAACTCGTCGCTTATATCTACTGGTTACAGAGTCATAGAGGAGGTCCATAAGCATCGACTTACCCCTACCCACAGGTCCAAAAATATATAAACCAATAGGTCTGGGCTGCTTATCGGCACCGCTGAACCTAAAGATTTTAAGCCAAACTCTTCCGTGCTTTCCAAGCGGATATTTTGCTAATTCTAACCACAGTGTTTGCAGTGTCGCCACCGCCCGTTCTTGAGCCGGATCGGGCTTTATTTGACCTCGGCGAATCATCTTTTGATATGCGATCAAAGGGCCTTCTGACATATCACACAGCAATCACTATTCGTCTCATGCATTCATAGCCCAATAAGGCCCACGGCGAAATGAAACACGGTAACTCCGACCTGGCACTTAATGTTTGCCCGTTAACATCTTATTTAATCGAACGTGTCTACTTTCGCTGTATCATCGCTTGTTTGATTTCCCCTATTGCCTTGGCCGGATTCAAATTTTTAGGACAAGTCTTTGTGCAATTCATGATTGTGTGACAACGATAAAGCCGAAACGGGTCCTCTAACTCGTCAAGTCTATCTCCCGTAGCTTCATCTCGGGAGTCCTGGATCCACCGGTTCGCCTGGAGAAGTATTGCGGGACCTAAGTAACGGTCGCCGTTCCACCAATAACTTGGACAGCTTGTGGTACAACAAAAACATAAGATGCATTCCCACATCCCGTCGAGCTTTTTGCGTTCCTCAGGTGACTGAAGCCGCTCCTTACCCGGCGAGGGTTGCGTATCCGATTTTATCCACGGTTCTATTGAGCGATACTGAGCATAAGCTTGAGTAAGGTCGGGGACTAAGTCCTTAACAACAGGCATATGTGGCAAGGGGTAAATTTTTATATCTCCCTTAATGTCATCAATGTATTTGGTGCAAGCGAGAGTATTTGTTCCGTCAATATTCATGGCACAAGAACCACAAACACCCTCTCTACAGGACCGGCGGAAGGTAAGGGTTGAGTCAATCTCGCTTTTTATTTTTATCACAGCATCTAGAACCATCGGCCCGCATTCTTCTAGATCCAGTGTATAGGTGTCTAGCTGCGGAGTTTTACCGTCGTCGCTGTTCCAACGGTAAACATGAAAGGTCTTAGGCTTTTCGCCACCTTTGCTTTCAGCCCAAATTTTGCCTGCGCGAACTTTTGAATTTTTTGGAAGTGAGAATTCGGCCATTTATTTTTCCTCAGTAAACCCTCTCTTTAGGCGGTACAGCTTGGACTTCGTTACTCATAGTATTTGAATGGACAGGCCTGTAGTCTATGCGCGTTGTTCCATCATCGTTAAGCCAAACATAGGTATGTTTCATCCAATTGTCGTCATCACGGTCGGGGAAGTCCTCACGAGCGTGACCTCCTCTGCTTTCCTCTCTATTAATTGCGCTATCTAAGCTAACTACCGCCTGGGCAAGAAGATTGTCATATTCAAGCGTTTCAGCGAGATCGGAATTCCATATGAGTGATGTATCATTAACCTTAATATCGTCATTCTTAGCCCAGATAGAGCGAAGTTTCTCTCTCCCCTCTTTCATCAACTCCGCTGTCCGAAACACCGCGCAGTGGCCTTGCATCGTCCGTTGCATTTCGAGTCGTAAGAACGCGGTTTCAGTTGTACCTTTGGTAAACCGTCGGGCGTCAAATCGCCCGAGGGCTTCATCTCCGGCATTTTTGGGCAGTTCAGGCTGTTTTTGCCCAGGTTCAACCAACTCGGCCGCCCGTTCACCTGCGGCCCTTCCAAACACAACTAAATCTAATAACGAATTTGAACCAAGTCGATTTGCGCCGTGCACTGAAACGCACGCAGCCTCACCAATCGCCATCAAGCCAGGTATAATTTGTTCGGGACCTCCAGAGCCGGGCGCCACCATTTCACCTTGGTAGGTTGTGGGGATTCCTCCCATATTGTAGTGAACCGTTGGTAATACCGGGATGGGTTCCTTAGTAACGTCAACCCCGGCAAAGATACGTGCTGTCTCTGAAATTCCAGGTAATCTCTCATTAATTACGCTCGCGTCAAGATGCTCTATATGCAGATGTATGTGATCAGCGTCGGGGCCCACGCCTTGACCATCTCGAATTTCCAAGGTCATGGCCCTACTAACTACATCACGGGACGCTAGGTCTTTTACTGAAGGCGCATACCGCTCCATGAAACGTTCACCCGCTGCGTTAGTCAGGTAGCCGCCCTCGCCTCGCACACCCTCTGTAATGAGGCACCCAGCCCCATAAATACCCGTCGGATGGAACTGTATGAATTCCATATCTTCACACGGCAATCCTGCCCGGAGCACCATCGCATTACCATCACCGGTCTGTGTATGAGCCCCGGTACATGAAAAATATGCGCGACCGTATCCACCGGTCGCCATCACCACAATATTGGCGCGGAAACGGTGGATTGTCCCATCATCGAGATTCCACGCTAACAGCCCACGGCAAACCCCGTTTTCGTCCGTAATTAAATCAATGCCAAAGTATTCTATAAAAAACTCAGCATCATATTTGAGTGATTGCTGGTACAACGTGTGGAGAATTGCATGGCCCGTCCTATCCGCAGCTGCAGCTGTACGCTGTGCAGGGGGTCCTTCACCGTACTTCGTGGTCATGCCTCCAAAAGGTCGCTGGTATATTTCCCCGTTTTCAGTTCTCGAAAAAGGTACACCGTAATGCTCTAACTCTAATACTGAGGGCATTGCTTCGCGACACATGTATTCGATAGCATCCTGGTCGCCTAGCCAATCTGCCCCCTTCACCGTGTCATAAAAATGCCAGCGCCAATCATCTTCACTCATGTTACCCAACGCGGCCGAAATACCACCCTGAGCAGCGACTGTATGGCTTCTCGTCGGAAATACCTTAGTAATGCAGGCTGTTCTTAAACCTTTTAGCGCCATCCCGAACGTCGCTCGCAGTCCAGCACCACCCGCTCCAAGTACAACTACATCATAGGTGTGGTCAATAATTTCATAAGCTTTGGTATTCATGGAGACCTATACTCAATTATTCAGATAGAAGGCTGACCTATTGGATTGCTATTTTTACGACAGAAAAAATTGTGGCTACAGCTAAAGAAATTGCAGCAAATTTAACGAGTGCAATACTACTTAATTTTAGCCATTCGATATGAACATAATCTTCTATAACTACCTGCAAACCAAGTTGAGCGTGATGAAAGGCCGCGATAGCCAGAAGTACTAACAAGATGGAGACTATGGGTGTTGCCACCCATTCTCTAACTGCGGCGTAGTCCGAACCCACCATTACGCACAGAGACCCCACAAACCATAATAGAAGTGGTATTAGGGCCACAGCGGTCATACGCTGTGCCCACCAATGACCCGTCCCCTCCCCTGCCGAGCCTAATCCACGAACT
Source organism: uncultured Rhodospirillaceae bacterium (assembly GCA_964579285.1). GTDB lineage: Bacteria > Pseudomonadota > Alphaproteobacteria > MPNO01 > UBA830 > JAYZQT01. The sequence goes on from CAZOHS010000072.1 coordinate 8,203, forward strand.
TTCCGGAGGGGCGATCGCAAAGTCATCACAGGCTCCCCATTGAAGAATAGCCCCAAAGCCACGCAGCAAGGGTCAGAACGACGGAGGCAGCAACTACTATCCAGCCATTTCGGTATGCTTCGTGAAGTTCAAAGCCTTTTCCTGCATCCCAAAATAAGTGGCGAAGCCCGTTAGCTAAATGATAGAAAAGAGCATAGGACCACCCTAAAAGTAGTAACCGCCCTATCCACGACCCCCAAAATTTTTGCGCAGTAACAAAGACATCTTCCCCACTAGCTAAAGCAACGAGCCACCAAACCAGAAAAAGCATGCCAATAGCCAACATGACGCCTGTGCCGCGATGCATGATTGAAAGAACAGACGTCAGTTGCGGTTTGTATATCTGTAGATGTGGGGACAAGGGGCGATTTGGGCTCGCCATAGAGCTAGGTCCTAAAATTTTTGAATTACGGTAAAAATATTTTCCTAAATTATAAATTCGTTTACGCGGAAGACAGATTTAAGTCAATCTGAGCTCACAAAATAGACACTTTCCTTAATGATGAGGCTTAAATTACCAATCTGTGAATAAGGTTGTGGATGGATTGTGCACCCCAAAGTAGTTTATTCACAAGAAATTAGTATAGTCATCAGTTTCAAAGTTGCCTGAGGCAAAATGTAAGGAGATCATCTTAATACGCGAGAGCGTAATAGGTGTTTTAACCGGGACTGCGATAAATCGTCAAATGAGTCGCAATGTCCGATTGTGCCCCGGTAGGTAGGACGTATAGGAATAAAATATCTTCGTTCCTCTTACCTAATCCCGATGGGTAAACGCTGCACAGGTCCGGTTAAGCGAAAACATCTCAAAATGGTTCTATCCCTGTCAATTGGGGTGGGTCTTATAATGTTATCAGGCCGGCTACAACTGGCCTAAAACACAGAGGTAAAATTTGAAACACCGGGCAACCGGTCGCTAGATATACCTCGGCCATGACGGCGCGCACTCCCCGAAGCGTGCGTCCTTCGGTTTTTAGACCCGCAAACTATATAGAACCGTTTTTTAAGTTTTCGTCCTGGCAACAGGATCAGGATATGGCAAATGGTTGTGTGCAGCCAAGGGCACTATCCGAAACCATGTCCGTCGGACCTGAACGCTCTCGCGTCCAGAAATCTTCAAGGACTTGGATGTTGGCCGTGTCGGTAATGACATGCCCAACATCGAAATTAATTTTAATAAAATAAGATTTCTTAAATTAAAAAGTCCAAAATACGAGTACATCACAAATTCACGCAGCTTTAACAAGCTTCCCGCGAACTAACATCTCAGCAATTTGTACAGAATTAAGCGCTGCACCCTTTCGCAAGTTATCACTGACAACCCACATCGATACGCCATGCTTAATCGTTGGATCCTTCCTTATACGACTAACATAAACAGCATCTTCGCCCGCACATTCGACGGGCGTCACGTAACCTTCATTAGCACGGTGATCAACGACAACTATGCCGGGGGCGGCTCTAAGCGCTTCTCTTATTTCTTCCACGGAAATAGATTTACCAAATTCAACGTTTACAGATTCGCCATGCCCCACAAAAACCGGAACACGCACACAAGTCGCATTAACGGCTATGTCCTTATCGAGAATCTTCCGTGTTTCCACAGCCATTTTCCATTCTTCTTTCGTAGCTCCATCGTCCATAAATGCGTCTATATGGGGTATCACATTAAAAGCTATCTGTTTTGTAAACTCCTCTTTTTCCTTAGTATCGTTTACAAAAACGCCGCGCGTTTGATTGAACAGTTCGTCCATCCCCGCTTTACCAGCCCCGGATGTAGATTGATAAGTAGAAACCACAACCCTTTTTATAGGGCTTAATTCGTGTAATGGGTTCAGCGCAACCACCAATTGAATTGTAGAACAATTTGGATTTGCGATGATGTTTCGCTTTGTATGCCACTTTAGGTCTTCTGGATTTACTTCGGGCACAACAAGCGGCACGTCGGGATCCATCCTAAAAAAAGATGTGTTGTCTATAACAACACAGCCGGCCTTTGCCGCGAGTGGCGCATACTTTGCAGATATTTTGGAACCAGGAGAAAAAAGTGCAATTTGAGTTCCAGTAAAATCATATTCTGCGAGGTCTTGGACTTGTAGCACAGTCTCATCACCAAATGAGACCTCGCGACCAATTGAGCGAGACGACGCTAAAGCGATAACATCATCCGCGGGAAACTCACGTTCCGCAATAATCGCCAACATCTCCCGGCCGACATTGCCTGTCGCTCCTACAACGGCAATCTTATAACCCATTTCGGTATTCCCTAGATACAACCCTGCTAGGGGGCTGTGTAACAGATTCCAATTTGCACAAAAAGCCGTAAGAACATGGGCTAGAAAGATCCCCAAACATAGTTCGACTACATTAAGTTTTTATGAATACCTCTAGCCATTGAGCGATGAAGAATTTTTAGAGAACGTTGCTGATAATTTATATTTTATTTTTCCATCCGATAACAAGGCATGATATACCGTTGGTTAAGCTGATAATCTGTCTAATTCATCAGTAATAGCTTTACCCATTTGATCACACGAAACTAATTGCATACCTTTTTGCATAATATCTCCAGTCCGGTAGCCAGCATGCAAAACGTTTCTAACCGCTTCTTCGACTAGATCCGCATCTTCACCCATATCAAATGAATAGCGTAACATCATGGCGTAGGATTGAATCATTGCCAATGGGTTCGCTTTTCCTCCACCTGCAATGTCCGGAGCCGACCCATGAACGGGTTCATATAGTGCACAGCGACGTCCAGTGGCATCGGCAGGACCCAGCGAAGCGGACGGCAACATTCCAAGTGAGCCAGTAAGCATAGACGCTACATCAGAGAGCATGTCCCCAAACAGGTTATCGGTTACGATAACGTCAAATTGCTTGGGATTACGGACCAATTGCATTCCGCAATTATCTGCCAACATATGAGAAAGTTCTGTATCAGGGTACTCGTTATCATGAACCCACGTTGCTTCCTCCCGCCACAAAATTCCAGATTCCATCACATTCATTTTTTCGACTGAACACACGCGTTGGCCCCGCTTTGTGGCAAGATCGAAAGCTACTCGGCAAACACGCCTAATCTCTTCAGTAGTATAAACCTGTGTGTTTACCCCGCGGCGTTGTCCGTCGGGCAACATCTCTATACCTCGAGGCTCCCCAAAATAGACGCCCCCTGTCAGCTCTCGCACAATTAAAATATCGAGACCTGAAACAAGCTCACTTTTAAGGCTCGACGCGTCCGCCAGAGCGTCAAAACATATGGCAGGGCGCAGATTAGCAAATAAATCTAAATCTTTCCGTAAACGCAGCAGGCCTGCTTCGGGTCGGACGTCGAAACTATTACTATCCCATTGTGGTCCGCCGACAGCGCCGAAAAGTACGGCATCGGCATTAAGCGCCATCTCTATAGCCTTATCCGTAATCGCAGTCCCATGTACTTCATAGGCAGCCCCGCCAACGAGATCTTCGGTCACATCAAATGTTACAGAACGTCGCTTATCCATCCAATTTATTAGACGATGCACTTCGGCCATAACCTCAGGCCCAATTCCATCACCAGGCAGCATTAATACTTTTTTATTTGCAACCATTTGGGAATATGTTCCTTCTTTTCCTAATATTCTGTCGGATTCATTATTTTCGAACTCGGCTTGGTTATACCCGTGCACCACGCATCCAGGGCATTAAGGATTTTTGTTTTTCTTCGAACAAGCCAATTTTTTCGTCAGATTGCAGAGTGATTCCGATATCATCTAAACCTTGGAGCAGGCAGTGCTTACGGAAGGGGTCAACATCGAAATCAATTTCCTCACCGTCGGGGCGCTTAATCTTCTGATTTTCAAGGTCTACACTAATGCGCGCATTCTCACCCTGCGTTGCATCATCCAACAACGCATCACGCTGTTCTGGTGTCACGCGTATCAAAAGCAACCCGTTTTTAAACGAATTATTGAAGAATATATCGGCAAACGAGGTTGATATCACGCATTTAATGCCAAAATCGGTTAACGCCCACGGCGCATGTTCCCTTGAGGAACCGCAGCCAAAGTTGTCGCCTGCCACTAAAATTTCTGAATTCCGGTATTGGGGTTGGTTAAGCACAAAATCATCAACTTCAGACCCATCCTCTTTGTAACGCAAATCGTTAAATAGATTTACCCCCAAACCGGTGCGTTTAATCGTTTTTAG
>CAZOHS010000073.1:0-12373 GCA_964579285.1 uncultured Rhodospirillaceae bacterium
CCCAGAACCAGTTGTGTTGAAGCGAACCAGGTCCTGAATATTGCTGGCGGGCCATACGCGATCGAAAACTTTAGGGCCAAGACGACGGTCGTCTTCCAGAATAAGGTGCCCACTTCACAGTACCGAGCCGTTGGTCACCCCATGGGGATCGTTATTTGTGACAGCCTGTTGGAAAAAGCCGCTAGTGCTGCGGGAATAGATCGGCTCGATATCCGCAAACGCAATATGATAGCCGACAATGCTTACCCCGCATCGACTCCAGCAGGTATACCCCTACAGGATCTGTCTCATCAAGCGTGCCTTGAAAAACTCGAGAATGTAATGGCTCTAAACGTAATCAAGGCGGATCAAATTACAGCTCGGGAAGACGGCGTATACCGTGGCATAGGGTATGCTTCTTTTATTAAGGGAACGAACCCCGGGGCGCTGATATACGGGCCAGCCAAAGTCCCTATCTCTGCTCAAGACGGCACAACTGTGCGCTTTGAGCCTGAGGGGGGAGTAACGTGCCTGGCGGGAGTGACCGAACAGGGCCAGGGAACCGAAACTATAGTGGCGCAAGTAGTCGCCACCGCGATCGGGCTGCCGTTCGAAGAGGTTCGCGTGATCACCGGGGACACGGATGCTGTACCATACGGTGGCGGGACATACGGTTCACGAGCCGCGGGTATAGGTGGCGAAGCGTCGTGGAAGGCTGCCCTGAAGTTACGGGAACAACTCCTGGAGCTAAGCGCTGTATTACTTCAAACAAAAGCTGAAAAACTTGATATCAGCGATGGCGTTGTTATTGATGCAAGCACCGGCGATCAACGGATCACGTTAGCAGAACTTGGAAATATAGCATTTTTACGTTCATACGAACTACCGGACGACTATCATCCCGTTTTAGTTGCAACGGAACGATTCCGTGTCCGCGATTATATTTTCACAAATGCCGCCCATGCGGCGTATGTCGAAGTAGACCCTGACACGGGTTTTGTGAAGGTCTTAAACTATTGGGTCGTGGAAGATTGCGGCCGCGTCATTAACCCCCAACTCGTGGCTGAGCAGCAACGCGGCTCAGTAATACACGGTCTCGGCGACGCGCTATATGAGCACTCCATTTATGATCACAACGGACAACTCCAGAATGCTACGATGGCAGATTATTTGGTGCCTATGGCGGGAGAAATGCCGGACGTTAGCATCGAGCACGTGGTAACGCCGACGACTAAGAGCAGCCTCGGCGCGAAAGGTGCTGGCGAAAGTGGCATGGCAGGCGTACCACAGTCTATTTTAAGTGCCGTAAATGATGCTTTAAAGCCGCTCGGCGGTGGGGTCTCAGCTGTGCCTATAACTCCAGAGGACGTCTTAAAAGGTCTTGGCCGAATTTAGTTAACTGGACCGGTCAACTAGCTGAGTGTCGTATTCCTCGGGCGAAGTTATTTCTACCATTTCGAGGTCATCGCTCCAACTCTCCACAGAATGTTCTATCCCCGGCGGTAAAAGATGAACCGACCCGGCTCTCAACGTTTCAGTGCCCTTACCTTCGTACCAGAACGTTACTTCCCCCCGAATTACATACACTAGCTGAAAATCAAGACCGGTGTGTTTGTGAGCTTCAATCGGGGAAGAATCTTTTCCCGCGCGAATGACATGGGCGCTGTAACGGCCGTCGGTCGCATTCGCGATCTTCAAATCACGATATACAAACTGCTCTCGCAGGCCACTAGCTTCGAATTCAGTATCTTGTTCATGGAGAACCACAAGTTTCTGCTGTTCCATTGTCATTGTCGTACCCTCGCTTTTATCAAAATTAGTCTACAACGAGTTCGCGTAAGGACAAAAGGGCAGGCACTAAATCATTGAAACCTATCTTTGGCAACAAGAACCCAACAAGCGGTTAACATGAGTAGAAATACACCCCCCGCCCCTATTAAATAGAACGCATTTTCAAGTCCCACCACCTCAGCGAGCCCACCCATTATCAAGGGCAAAACCGCGCTACCGAGGCGATTAAATGAGATGCGTAATGCCGCAACGCGACCCTGCAAATCAAAAGGGACGGAACGTGACGCGATTGCTATCATAAGGGGTAAGTTCAAGCCCTGTCCTATGCCGCGGACACTAATCGCCATAGCAAGGACCGCAAAACCTTCGAATAGAGGTGTTAATGCGATACCGACGATCGCCAACCCCACGGTGATTAATAGAAGCCAGTAATCCCTTACAAACCCGACTAGCCGGCCTACGCACAACGCTGAGACTGCCGAGACCGCATTCGCGACACCGATTAAATAGCCAATTGTTTCTCTCTCAAAAGCAAGTTCTTGAATCAACCAAACACCGAAAAAGGAGGCCTGGACACCGGAACCCGATTGTCTAACGAAGGTCGCGGCGACTACTAGCGCAATCGCGGGAAGTAGAAGTAGGCGCAGTGTTTCTTTGTAATCTCCGACTTTTGGTAACAAACTCATACGCTTCCGATGATCCGGAGACCCATCACCAAATTTCCGCTGTTGGGGGATGAAAAGTGCACCAATCACCCCACAAAAAGCCCAAGCTCCGAAAAAGTAGAAACCTTCGCTTACTCCGACCTGTGTAGAGACGATGCCCACAAGAATTGGGCCAATTGCGCCGCCGACCCGGGCTGCCGCTGTCATCCTCCCCGCATACACAGCCTTACCCTTCATTAGAGTCCCGACGCAGCTCTGCACACCAATCCAGTTGGTGGTTTCGCAAAAGCCTATGACAATTTGCAAGAGGATGGTTGCCCAAATAAAGGGAAACATCGGAACGGCGGCAGTTGAAAGCGCACCAATGACCCCCAAAATGGTGATTACCGAACGTGGGCCAAATCGGTCCAATAAAGCGCCCCCGTGTATCGACATCGTTATGGGCAGCAACTGTCGGCTCGCAACGATTATCCCGATCATTCCCAGAGAGGCATCTAGCTCGATAGCTGCCCAGGCCGGGATGACAACATGGCTTATAGGAAATAGATTGCCAGCAAAAAACCCAGTCCCATATACCGGTGCCTGCACCCGCCAAGACACGTTATCGGTGGAATTCATCTGTGGGACCTGAAAGGGAACAAAATATTCATATTTCTTTTTCTACCCAATAAACGTAGGAATGACACATTCGCAGAGTGGATTATCAGATGACTAAACAAATTTTATCCCACATCAAAGTTTTAGATATTACGCGAGCCCGGGCGGGGCCCACTGCCGTGCGGCAGCTCGCAGACTGGGGGGCGCAGGTCATTAAAGTAGAGACCCCGGGAGCAGACGCCAACGCTGATTTAGGACAACGGCACGGTCCTGATTTTCAGAACCTCCACCGTAATAAAGAATCAATCACACTTGATCTAAAGAGTGCGGAGGGTCGAAGTGTGTTTTTTCGAATGGCAGAAGACGCTGACGTTGTCGTCGAAAACATGCGACCCGGCGTAAAACATCGTCTGCAAGTAGATTATGAAACACTAAAAGACATTAACCCCGCTATTATCTACGCAAGTATTTCCGGTTTTGGTCAGACGGGTCCCTATGCTGAGCGCCCCTGCCTGGATCAAATTGCGCAGGGCATGGGTGGCCACATGATGGTTACCGGTGACGCAACTACTGGGCCAATGCGGTCAGGCGCCGCCATAAGCGATATGATGGCTGGTGTCCTTTGCGCCAATGGAATCGTGTTGGCGCTCTTGGAGAGAGAAAAATCGGGAGCCGGACAATGGGTACAAACCTCATTGCTTGAAGCAATGGTTTTTCTTCTGGATTTTCAGGCCGCCCGCTGGCTCGTGGATGGTGAAATACCTCCGCAGGCAGGAAATCATCATCCGACGATAGCACCCATGGGGGCTTTCAGAACGCGCGACGGCTTTATAAATATTGCCCCTATGCCCGATCATTGGCCTCGGTTTTGCCAAACACTAAGCCTGGACGGTCTAATGGATGATCCACGGTTTGCAAGTTTTGAGGCGCGCTATGAAAACCGCGCTGATCTTATTCACGAAATCGAAAAAGTCACAATTAACCGATTGAGTGATGAACTTGTTCACACCTTAAATAATGCGCGCATCCCGTGTGGACCAATCTACACACTAGATCAGGTTTTTGCTGATCCACAAATCAAACACATCGGACTAGCTAAAAAAGTCAATTCCCCGGTGCGTGGTGAAATTGAGATAATCGCGCAGCCCGTACACTTAAGTCGCACACCAAACCGGCATGACGAAAATGTCGTCACCGCCGCCCCCGAATACGGTGAGCATACGATCGATATCCTACAACGTTACGGTTATAGCGAGGACGATATTGCAGCTCTCAAACAAAGTAGCTCGATCTGACTTGTTAAACACTGGGACACATGCTCGCGGATATCCCAAGAGCCGCCCAACTAACAAACATAGTGCTCATTAATTGAGTGGTTCGCTGAGGCTCGCCTCTTTTATTGTGCGCCAAATGCACTCGGGGGTCGCTGGCATTTGAATATGATCAACCCCTAGTGGAGCCAACGCATCGAGGACCGCGTTCATCATTGTTGGCAATGCACCGACCGCTCCCGCCTCCCCAGCGCCCTTTGCTCCGATCGGGTTGGTGGGTGTGGGCACCTCATTAAAAGCCGCCCCGAACGTCACAAGGTCATCTGCCCGCGGCAGACAGTAATCCATGAATGAGCCCGCCATAAGCTGGCCTGTGGTCGCGTCAAACGTAACATCTTCCATCAGCGCCTGCCCGATACCTTGGGCAAGCCCTCCATGAATCTGGCCCTCTAAGAGCAGAGGATTAAGAATGGTCCCGAAATCGTCGACTACAACATAATTTATTATTTCGAGGGCGCCGGTCCCCGGGTCAATCTCTACCTCAGCCACGTGACAGCCATTGGGAAAGTTGAGAGCACCTGGAACAAACATGGCTATTTCATCGAGCCCCGGCTCTACTTGTTCGTTCAGTCGACGTGGTTGGTACGCGGCGATCGCAACCTCCGAAAGGGCTACGCTTCGGTCAGTACCCGCTACAGAAAAAGTTCCATCAGCAAAGGCGATATCGCTGTCAGCGACCTCAAGTAACTGAGCGGCAATCCGTCGTCCCTTTTCAATAATTTTATCTGATGCGAGCGAAACTGCCGACCCACCTAATGCTGCGGAACGAGAGGCGAAGGAACCACGGCCAAAGGTGACCATATCTGTATCGCCGGACACGAAACGAACGTTCTTGGGATCAAGACCTAGTCGATCACAGGCTATTTGAGTGAAAGTGGTAGCATGGCCCTGGCCGTGATGGACAGAGCCCACCATGAGCGTAGCACTGCCCGTTGCATCAAAACGGATCTGCGCCGCCTCCAACTCTAGTCCCGAGGCACGGTGAACAGTGTTGGAGATACCAATTCCGCGCAAACAGTTCCGATTTTTTGCCTCCACGCGGCGTTCCTCAAAGCCTCGGTAGTCTGCTAATTTAAGTGCGTCTTCAAGGTTTTTCTCAAAGTCTCCAGAGTCATAGGTGAATGTGAGTGCCGTCTTGTGGGGCATTGCGTCAGCGGAAATCGTATTAATTCGACGGATCTCAGCAGGGTCAATGGAGAGCTTGCGCGCCGCTTCGTCAATGAGTTGCTCTAGCACCGTAGATGCTTCCGGTCGACCCGCGCCGCGGTAAGGGGATGTGCAGTTAGTATTGGTGAACATACCAGAAACCTGGACATGAATGGCCGGCGTCGTGTACGTACCAGCCAATGATCCGAGGTTTACGGTTGGCGGTAATGGCCCTCGCAATGATAGGTAAGCGCCCAAGTTTGCATAGGTGGAGCACCTGAGAGCCAGAAATTTACCATCCTTACCCACCGCAAGAGCGGCATCCGAAACATTATCCCGCGCTGAATCATCGCTCATCATACATTCTGTGCGCTCCGCGACCCACTTCACGGGCCGCCCGCACCGTTTCGATGCCCAAAGTACAAGCGCATTTTCGGGATATACGTTACTGTAAAGGCCAAAACTTCCGCCAATGTCTGGTGCAATAATCCTAAATTGAGTTTCAGGAAGGCCAAAAACAGTAGCCGCTAATTGGGAACGCAGCATATGCGCTTGCTGCACACCCGTATAAAGTGTGTAGCGGTCCTCGGATTGATCATAACTACCAATACATCCGCGTGGACCAATCGGCGCAGCCGTCACTCGGCTTATCGTAAAGCGCCGAGATACGACGAGATCTGCCTTGTCAAACGCCGATTCGACAGCCTTTGCGTCACCATCCTCGTGGAAAAAACATTCATTACCTGCGCAATCGTCCCATAATTGCGGGGCATTTTCCTCCGCCGCCATAGCCGGGTTAACGACCGCAGGCAGTGGCTCATAATGCACAGTTACGCTCTCTGCTGCATCCCGCGCGATGAAAGGGGTTTCCGCTACCACCATCGCAACATAATCACCCACCAGACGGACGCGGTCGCGCACCAAAATTGGACGAGGCGGCCGGTACATATCTGACCCATCTCGGTTGAAGCGTTTCTGGTCACACGGTAAGTGGCCGAGCCCATCAGTCTCACAATCCACGCCTGTGAGAACGGTCAGAACACCCGGAATATTGAGTGCTTCCTCAGCATCTATTTGGCAAATCCGCGCGTGGGCGTGCGGCGAGCGAACGATTGCGGCGTATACCTGGCCGGCGACATTAATGTCATCAATGTAGCGGCCCAGTCCCTTCAAAAGTCTGGGGTCTTCTGTCCGTTCAACGGGTTGACCGATCGCAAACTCGCCCATGACGGCTCAATCAATCGATACCGGTTCGCCCGGGCTTTGGACCAATCGGGGACGGTCACCTTCATCTTTAAACGTCCATCGATAACGTTTTGCATAACGCCTAACGTCTTTGATTTCCCATACTTCTCTTATATTACTTTCAGATATATCCGTATTTTCCAAAATATCCGTTGGATCCAGTTCGGTCTTCGGCGGGTGCCGCAAAAGCCAGCACAGTGCCTCCCAGCCTGTTTTACCATCGCGAAGGCTGGGCAAAGGTTCGACATAGCCTCTGCCTTCGGGTGTTCCCACGACGTCTACCTCCCGCCAAAAAGCAATATGCTCATGGATACGTTGGGCTTGGTTATAGGGTGATTTATAAATCCACGCAGCCGCTTCGATTTCCTGGTCTCCCACCACAACATCGTAATAATCCGCGTGTCCCTTCCAATGGCAAAACGTGGTTCCGTAATCGGGGTTCTCGCGCAGCGCAGCCATATCTACCGTGGAGATGGGAAAATATGCGTTACCTTCCACGTGAGTAATATCATTGCTGTTCGCGAGTACCTGCCCGTTCCAAGATGCCATAGCCATTTGTTACCCCCTATATGAACCAATTTATTTAACCTGTTTCGGGTTACAATATCAAAAAGTCAGTCAAGCCTTTTTGAAAACGCGTCTCCCAGAAAATCAATTTTTCCAATTTCAGCCCCGGCGTGCCTAAGAAGGTCATAGGCGGTCGTCGCATGAAACATGACCTGAGGAATTGAAAAATGAAATAAAAGATTCTGTCCGGTCATCGCTAGCGGGCCAATTCTAAGCTGTATTTCAATCCGCCGGCCCGCGCTTCCATCCATACTATCGGGTGAAATATCTTTCAAAAATTTTAAGGCAACCGCGAGACGTTCCATCATCCCTTCAATTGTGGTGTCGGTTTCACTAAAGACTGGCTGTTCGGTATTGGAACAACGGGCAACAACAAGCGTAGCATGGTGACAAGCTTGCTGTATCTGTTGAGCCAGTGTCATCATATCCGTTGCCAAACGTAAGTCTATCAACGTCCCTATGTCCTTGCCTTCGCCCTCAAATTGGGACACTGCTTTGTCGAGCACATTTGAGAGAGCCGAAAGTGTCTGGGTAAAAAGGGGCACTGAGGCCTCATGCATAGAAATTGACATCAAAATCTCTCCCTTGTTTTAAGGTAATTTATTAATCGCCTGCCACACACGTTCGGATGTAGCCGGCATTTCAATATGGGTAACACCGAACTCAGACAAAGCGTCAACGACCGCATTTGACACTGCGGGCAACGCACCAACATTGCCCGCTTCGCCGGCGCCCTTGACCCCGAGCGGGTTCGTCTCTGTTGGGACTGGGTTACTCTTTACGTTGATTGCAGAAAAATCGTCTGCCCTTGGGATAGCGTAGTCAAGAAATGAAGAGGTCAAGTTCTGACCGGTGCCGGCGTCGTAACACAAATCTTCCATTAGAGCCTGGCCCAGGCCTTGTCCAACACCACCCTGAATTTGCCCTTTAAGCAACGCGGGGTTCATCACAGTTCCAACATCGTCAACAACATTATACGAGATGACGTCAACTGCCCCCGTTTCTTGATCAATTTCTACCTCAACAACGTGGCAACCATTGGGAAAGTTCATTTCTGTCGCATTATAAACTGCTTGCGCGTTCAAACCCGGCTCCAACCCTGATGGTAATTTTCCCGGGACAGCGGCCGCTTTAGCCACTTCCTTAATCGTTATACGCCGGTCGGTTCCCGCAATTGAAAAAACTCCCTCTTCAAAGTCGATATCGGCAACGGCAGCTTCAAGAAGATGTGCCGCAATTTGCGTCGCTTTTTCAATAATTTTATCGGAAGCTAACAGAAGTGCAGAACCGCCGATTGTTGCAGAACGAGAGCCGCCTGTTCCTTGCCCAAAGGAAATTAAATCTGTGTCGCCTTGGGTGTAGTAAGTTTCGTCGAATTCCAGGCCTAAACGATCACAAACGAGTTGTTTGAATACCGTTTCGTGGCCCTGGCCTTGGTTAATAGCTCCAGACAATACAGTAGCGGTGCCGGAACGATTGAAACGGATCTCGCCACCCTCAAAGCCCGGAGCAGCCGCACGTTCTATAGTATTCGAGATCCCTATACCCAAAAGTTTGCCGCGGGACCGTGCATCCTTTCGTCGTCGGCAAAAATCCGAGTAATTTGCCATATCCAAAGCCATATCCATGTTTTCTTCGAATAACCCACAATCGTATTTAAAAGTTAGCCCAGTTTGAAAAGGCATAGCGTCAGGAGCAATCGTATTTCGGCGACGCAGCTCGGTTGGGTCAACACCGATCTTGTCCGCTGCTAATTCAACCAGTCGTTCAATAACATAGGCTGCTTCTGGGCGTCCCGCACCACGATAGGGACGGGTAATCGTTGTGTTCGTATAAACGGCGGTAACGTCGACGTGAATTGCAGGAGTTTTGTAAACCCCAGCGAGTGTGCCAAGGTTCACCGTAAGCGGTCCTCCCGCCGCTTGCGTAACATAGGCGCCGAGTGCGCCAATGATTTTAACTCGCATGCCTAAGAAGTTTCCATTTTCGTCTAGTGCCAATTCCCCTTGCGTAACGTTGTCACGCCCTTGGGCATCTGACTGAAATGCCTCAGTCCTTTCCGATCGCCATTTGACCGGCCGCCGGGTCACCATAGAGGCCCAAAGGACAAGCACGCTTTCATTGTAGACAGACGACTTCATACCGTAACTGCCTCCAACATCACCGGATATGACCCTGACTTTACTCTCTGCCACTCCGATTACTTTTTCCGCGATGTTCATACGATAGGGGTTTGCGTGTTGGAGTGTGGTATACAAAGTATAGCGGTCTTCTGCACTGTCATAGTGGCCGAGGGCCGCCCGGGGTTCAATTGGTGCTGGAGCAACTCGATTTATCACAAATTTCTCGCCCACCACGATATGAGCGTTGTCGAAAGCTGTGTCGGTCGCAGTTTTATCCCCCAAGAGGTGCACAAAAGCGATGTTGTTCGGCGCATCAGGCCAAACCAACGGCATGCCATCTAGAAGTGCTTTTTCAGTATCTGTGATCGCTGGTAAAGGCTCATAGTCTATAATAACGAGTTCCGCCGCATCCCGCGCCTGCATTTCCGTTTCACCAATAATAAAAACGATCGGATCGCCCACATGACGCGCCCTGTCCAGGACGAGGGCGGGATATGGCGGTCTGTAAGCCAAAGAACCATCTCGGAGTTTCCTAGGTGGATCTCCCGGAACATCACCCCAGCCGAGAGCCTGCCAATCGTTTCCTGTGAGCACTGCTAATATACCGGGTGCCTTCGCCGCTTCGGACACGTCTACATGGCGCAACTTCGCGTGGGCATGGGTTGAACGCAGCACAATCCCGTGAACCATCCCGTGAAGGGCTTGATCGTCTACGAAACTGCCTCCCCCCTTTAGCAAACGTGGGTCTTCTGAGCGCGGCACAGACTGTCCCAGTGCATATTCACCCATTGATTATTTCCCAAGCAGACCCCACCTAAGTTTCTGCCTCCTGGACATACTGGGGGTCAACATAACGGCGACTAGCTTCACGCGTGTGTTCGAGAATTTCTAGGTCAAAACGACCCTTGGGTACAGGGTCCGGGTCCCAAAACCCATACTCATCGACACCACGCACTAGGTGCGCTGTCCTGCGACCGATAGTGGACTTAACGTGGGTGGGAATATAAAAAATCCCAAGACCAATACGGTCGTTTTCCGTCTCGTTTGCATCTGAGCCATGAATAATTCGCTCGTGGTGACAGGAGAACTCCCCAGCGTTTAGAGCCATATATTCATAGTTACTATCTTCCACCTCACGGATTACTTGACCGCGAGCCAGAAGGTTCTGTTTGTGGAAAGTTTCGTCGTGAACATAAGTCTTTCCATTATGGGAACCCGGAATAACTTTCATGCATCCCATTTGCCGTGTGGCATCCGTGATAGCCAGCCACACGGTTACGAGCTCATGGGGTTCCAGTCCAAAATAAGCCGAGTCCTGATGCCATGACACGTAATTTCCGTCCTTGCCTTTCTTTATCCAAAAACGCGAAGCAAAAGCCAAAATATTGGGTCCAATCAAATCCTCAACAGCATCAAGGATGCGATCATTAAAGGTGAGATCGTACGCTCGACGAAAACAAAGATGTCCTTTCATGTTGATGTTTCCCGGCGAAATATTTTGCTCCGCCTCAAAAACAGAGAGGTCTTCGCACATCGCCGCAGCCTCAGCGGCATCAATACCGGCAATCGGTGCCAGATAACCGTTCTCACGGTAAAAACTGATTTGATTTTCACTTAACGCCTTCGGCATTATTGTATTCCTCATGTTGGGAGGAAAACATTAAGCCAAGCGGTTCTCTGAGGAAAGCCGTTACGATAATTCTCTGCGTCTATGGCGGTGCCTCTATAACGACGAAACGAAACGAACAACCATCACAATTCCTAATCCCACTAAGGCAGTCAAAATGCAACGGCGAAACACTTCGAGTGATAACCGATTACGGATCGTCTTACCTATTATCATCCCGATTAGCCCAGCAAACGTGCCCAACACACCAGGAAGCAGGATTGACACTGGCAGTGCCCCCCGGATTTCCAAACCCAAAGTCATGCCACCGGTAAGCACCAGAACACTGACAGCGAAGGATTGTATTAAGGCATCCTTCATCATTGTCTCATTCACAGCGCAGGTCCCGGGAACCGGTTTATTTTTCCGGTTATGGCTTGCCTTTCCAAAATCAAGAGATTGCAGATAGGGTACAACGGGTATTACAAAGAAAGCAGTAGCACCCGTAATCAAACCCGTTGATATTCCGATAATAGGATTGAGGGTCGCTTCGCTTTTAACGGGTACACTGAACCGTACACCGCTAAGGTTAAGGCCCGCGTATATAATCAACATGATGCCGAGTAATCCGGAGGCCATTGTTATGTTTGCTCCAACGACAAGAATCGCAGTCGTCAGTGAACCCACCAAAAGGCCAACCAACAACACCCAAAGACGCCGAACAACCACAAAAAGTGCCGAGCCGAAAAATGCCTGCCAAATATTCGTGATCACCGTGGGCAGTATTAGGATTCCCATGGCTTGCTCAAATGGCAACCATAATGCCATCAATCCGATACCAATGGTCGGCAAACCAAGCCCAATACAACCCTTAACAATACCCCCCGCTAGAAAAACCAGAGAAATTCCAACTAGGTCCACAATTTCGAATTCCACCATAGTCCCTGTGTTACTCGCCCACCGGTGTTTTGACCAGCCAACTGAGTCGTTAGAACCAAGAAGTTTGAGAGTCTAAGTGAAAAATTTTGTATACATCCTAGGTACTAAAACCTTGAAGGGCTGGCGCACATACGTTGGTTGGACTACCGACCTCGACGCGCGATTGAACGCCCATAATCAGGGCCGCGGGGCCAAATCTACACGTGGTAGGGCTTGGGTTCTGTTATATGCGGAAAAACACAAGACCCGAAGCGCAGCGATGAAACGAGAGTGGGAAATAAAACGTAATAAAAGGTTCAGAAAAGCCGTCAGGCCTTCATCGCTATAATTTAAATTCCAGGCAAAAAAAATGGCCTCAACCGCCCCCGGTATCGGCCTGATCCC
>CAZOHS010000074.1:0-11415 GCA_964579285.1 uncultured Rhodospirillaceae bacterium
CTCCAGATAGGCTATTCTTTTGGATAGCTGTGATTAAATACTGCGGTGCAGTGTAATAGTTGTTCCAAAGGACGAAAGGTTAGCCAAAACCATTTTTTCTGAGCTATTTGGCCGCCCATACAAATAGGATGGCCGTGCACCCACAGAATCCAATAATCATTCCCCAGACTAAGGTACGATGCAACCACGCATTATTTTTGGCGGGTCCCCTTAAGCTTTGGAACGGGCCCCTTTGGGTGTCGTCAAATAATTTATCCCAGACCGTCGTTACCGCCCAACACCCGACCATTAAGACTAAGAAAACCACAAATTCGTCAAACATTTTCCATTCTGTCACGCCGGAATTCTCCGTTTGATACTCAGGTGATAAACAGTAGGCCCGTAGACTTGAACGGCGATTGTTTTATGGCCGATAAAGCTTTCAAGGTTTTTCACATTATGAAGGTGAGGTTGGGTATGGGAACATGGCGGTTCAGTAATACCATGCGTTTCAGGACTATTTTCCAACTAGCGTTATGGCGTCTTAGACGGTGTTCGCATCTTGCGGCAAATATTCGGGGGTCTCCAAGTTCCAACTGTCGATCATCTCCACCACGAATCTCGTAAATCATCTGTGACGACGTCAGAACGGCATCGCAATTATCAATCCCATTATTTACTTCTACATTTGAAACAACGTGAAGTGTTTGAGAGACGGGAGTCTGCGCGGGAGGGGCAAGACTAAGCCGGTGGACACGTTCCCGGCGTCGCAAGTCGTCGTCATAAATTAAAGAAAGATGTTCTTTTGGACCGAAAGTTGCATCAATGGGCAGCCAGTAAATCCCGTCTTCAGCAAACAATTCCAGCCAGTTATCGTATTGCCGCTCGTCTACGAGGCGCGCCTCCAAATAAAGAAAGCTCTCAGCCTCTTCACGCGATATCGAGACCATAGCGTCCAGGTTTCGTTTTCATAAAATTTTTCCACGCACGATGGAATGCTCGTTGCGGTGTTTCGTCAGTGGGGTCTCCAGTTCGCACGCCTTTACCATCCATTTGTTCGCGTTGCATACCGCGGCTGAGTAACAACCATTCTACTTCTTGGGCTTGAAGCCCGGTTTGGTTTATTGAAAAAATTTCAACGTCGTCGGGTGAGCCAAAACCCGCAGGTCCAAAAAATCTTTGGTAACCTGACATCCGAAATTCGTTGTAGCTTTCCGGTGCGCCCTCAAGGTCATAGAAATAAATTGCGACTTCTGTCCGATCGATGGCGATGGGACGAATTAGGCGTAGTTGGCCGTGCGCAATTGCCAGGTTAGGGAAGATCAACAAGTTCATTGAGTTGAGCATCTGATGCGCTGATTTTTCGCCCCGTAATTCCTCGAGTGTTTGGACGTATTCGGCGTGTGGTCCATTCTTCATCGCGAGAATAGCTTCTTCTGTCATCGGGCTTTCCCAAATACCGTGACCGTTTTCAAAACCCACCGTTCGGCCCGTAGTACGGTGTTCTATAATTTTTTCAAACGCACCTTGGGTATACGCGCCGTGCTGCCCACTTTTATTACCGAATTCGTCAACTAGCTTGAAAAAACTTTCATGGACTGTATCGCCGTGGTAGCCGTCTACAGCATTTTCCGATTGGAATTTCCAATTGCCCCTATATTCGGTTCGATGCACTCCATATTTAAGGTTAATTTTACCAATCGGCGAACGGTCAAGGTGAATATCTAGAAAGGGTTTCGCCTCGCCAAGGTAGTTGAGAAACTCGTCCGCTTCTGGATCCATACAGCCGAATATAAGACCTCGGTAATTGCATACCTGGGGTACCTTCATTAGACCAAGTGCAGACTTATCTATATCGTCCGGATAACCACCTTTATGTTTTGCTATTCCCAACAGGTCACCGTTCAGATCATATACCCAGCCGTGGTAGACACACTGAAAATTTTTAGTTTGACCGTTAGCTTCCCGACAAAGTACCGAGCCACGATGACGGCACCGATTTAGCATGACATTTATTTCACCATCATTACCGCGACTCATAATCACGGGTCTGAGGCCAATGTAGCTTGTCTTGTAATCGCCGATTTCGGGTAGTTCGCTTTCATGACCAATAAAAATCCAAGTTTGGCCGAAGATACGGTCCATCTCCAAGCGGAAGAGATATGGACTGGTATACACCATTCCGTGGACCCGAAAATCACGACCTGTTTCCTTAATACAGGTTGTGGGCTCCATATTAGGCGCTGCTTGGTCCATTAAGGCAGTCATTGTACCAATAGATCCCGTTTAGTTTCGTTACAAACTGCCATCGAAGATGTGGTTGAGCAACTTTTGTTGGGGTTTGTAGGGGTATTTTTAAATATTACTATTAGTTTTCTGGTACATACCATTCGATTAATCAGCTCTTGAGAAAAGACCAATCTAATTTTAATAGAAGAATAAATCTAACTTTTGAAAAATTTATACAAAAGAGTAGTATATTGACGAAACAAAGACCTTCCCAGGCTGAATACTGTTATGGCCATGGGGTCACTGAAGCATGAGAGGAAATAAATAACAGTGGAACTTGTTGGTACAGCCTCGGAGGGGTTTGCTTGGGGCGGCTTGGTGTCTTTCATATCCTATCTGGTGACGGCGGCGGTACTCACCGTAATCTATGTGTTTATTTATATCGCTGTTACACCGCACGCCGAAATTAAACTAATAAAACAAAATAATATGGCAGCGGCTTATGCCTTTTCGGGGAGCTTGATAGGCTTTTCTATTCCGTTGGCGATTGTCATTTCTCATTCCGCTGCAATAATGGAGTGTGTGATCTGGGGTGTAATCGCTCTTATCGTCCAAATAATCATTTATTTCCTGGCACGGATACCTGTGCCTGAGCTGTCGCGGCGTATAGAGGATGGCGAGATATCCAGTGGCCTTTGGCTCGCTGCAGCGTCCTTAACGGGTGGTATAATAAATGCCGCCTGCATGACCTATTAAATTTAGGGTCGCGAGTATCACCGAACTGTCTCATTCAAATGTGATTTTGTCGCAAGAACTGTATTTGGAGTGGACATAAATGGCGATCGCGTCAGCCAACTCGTTAGATGCTGGCTGACGACGTTTGAGCGAACGGGCTTTGGTGGTGAAAAGGCTCTATTTGCTCTCAGGAAGCCAGCCTTCACTCTCCCGAGACGATACTTATTTTTTGACTTCTGTTTTCCAAATCCTCTTTGGTATCTAGTGCGTTGAAGCTCGGGACAACCCCCTTAACCATATGCCGGAGGTTTGCGTGCCCATCGGGATCTTCTGATAACATTGCGCGCATGTAACATAATAGTGGAAAATCGTGGATGGCAAGCTGGAGTGCGGGTTCGTCCGATGTGCAGACGTGAGCATGGTTAGACCAAGCAGGGGAGGTAGTGACGTCACCCGCTTTCCAGTACTGACGGTGCTCCTCGCGATCCATGTTGTCGTCGTCAATTACAGTGTAACCCTCTCCTTCTACCCAATAATATAAGGCGATGTAGTTATGGCGATGAAAGTCTAGCCGTTCGCCAGGCAAAATAGGTTGGAATGAGATACTTATTGTCGGAGTTGCTCCGGCGGAGCCTTCGAGATCTTTGTTTACAAGCGTTATTCCCCGACGCTGGTCTGTATGGCGCCGGTTTTCTTTATTATAGGCTCCCATAGCTTTTTTGATATCGTCGCCGGCCCATTTCGCTGGGCGGGTGTCTGGTTGGAGCAATTTTCCAACGAACGAGTCTATGTCGACGATTTCGCACCAATCGAAACCATTTTTATTTGTCCAGTCCACGTTTTTCTCCTTTAATCCTCTAACAGAGTGAAATTATTCTTCTCGACAGAATCACTGACGTGTATTTAGTGATCAACGCGCACTGTACTTCCTTAGTACGGTGTTTCGCGCATTAATCAGTTACCCATATCTTCGCATAAATCCAAGTTTCAGGCGAAGGTGTTCGAGAAGCAATACGCGATTTCTTATTCAAGGCTTCGGATTAGTAGTTTTTATTCATTTCGAAAAAACTTGCATCTACTCAATAGGACCATATTATGCGCCGGCGTTACGTGGTCGTTGGTATAACTTTTGACCGTCTTTGCGGCGAGAAGGATTTCTATTCCGACATTGCAACGTTTAGTAATTGTGCCACGCGGGGTGGCACGTATTCTCTTATGCCGTGAAAGGAAAAATTATGGCTACAGGTACAGTAAAATGGTTTAACCCCACAAAAGGTTACGGGTTCATAGAACCCTCGGACGGTTCCAAGGACGTTTTTGTGCATATCAGTGCTGTCGAACGCGCAGGTCTGCCAGGTCTTCAGGAGGGGCAGAAAATCAATTATGAGCTTCAAGACGGACAAAATGGTAGGCAATCTGCAGAAAACCTGGCGGTTGCTGAGTAGGTATATTAGTCCGTTGTATTAGGATTTTTAGAAATGGTGGTTTGGGTCGGATGATAACCTTGTCGCGCGCAATACGTTAGTATGCCAAAAAGAACGAACTACTCTTTTGAAAGACGTGAACGTGAGAAAGCCCGCGCGCAGAAGAAGGCTGATCGCCATCGCATAAAGAGGGAACGTTCGGACCAACGCAAAAACCCTACTTCGGATGAGGCGGATAGTATAACGTCGATAAACCCCAGTGAAAACGACGAAGGTATTGATTGAAACCTTTGAGGGCGTATACCTTTATTTTACGCTCTAAGTAGTAATGAATGTATACTGTTTACAGTTTGATCGTTACTAGTTGTGTGCGGTTCCTACAATTAGGAACCCGTCGTATTGCTTGTGGGGCTTTTGTGTTCTACGGTTTGGGTTCTTTCACATAAGGGGTGCCGAGATGGTTTATACAACACCGAGCCAACCTGACCTTCAAACGCTAGATGCATTGGTATCGCGCTATGTGGACGTTGCTTCCATTCCCTGGGTTGACCTTCCGTTCCCGGGAGTAAAAGGAAAAATTCTCCTCACCGACGGGACTGGTGTGCGTACTGCTTTAGCGAGGATGGAACCCGGTTCAGAAATTCCATACCATGAGCATACCGGCTTAGAGCAGACTTATATGTTGGAAGGCAGTTTAGAGGATGACGACGGGGTATGTGTTGCTGGCCAGTATGTGTGGCGTCTTAAAGGTAATCGGCACACAGCGCGTTCCCCGAATGGGTGCTTAATGCTGGTGTCATTCGACTCGCCCAACGTTTATCTCTCAGGGGAGATGGAAGGCATGACTATGGAAGAGTTTATTTCTAAGAATGAGACCGTGGGATAGCGCTAATTAATTCCTTGAGTGTTCGCGTTGAGAGGTAAATATAAGCCACTGAAGCCGAACTTTGTCTTCTAGTTTACACAGCGTTCATGAGCCTTCGACAATTAAAACACATATATTGGCCCTGAAGCGTCATTAAATTTTGTTTGATTAATTGGCTGCTTGTTTTTTTGTTTTGGTCTGGAAACAAACAATTTTTTTATTCTCACTTGTAAAATCAATATGGAGACGTAACTAATGACTGCATACCTAATTGTTCGTGCTGAGGTAGACGAAGAAAGTCGTGAGAAATTTGATGAATGGTACGAGACTGAACATTTGCCTGACGCACTTCGAGATTTTAACTCACTCAGCGCTATGCGTGGTTGGAGTGATGTTGAACCAGGTGTGCATCTCGCATTTTATGAGTTTTCCGACCTTGCGGCCGCTAATACTCTTATAAGTTCGGATTTAATGAAGGAATTTATTAAGGAATTTGATCGGCATTGGACGGGTAAAGTTGTCAGAACGCGAGAAGTATTTGAAGTAAAACAGTTACTTAAACCGCTTAATTAAACCGTAGCTACCTCTGGCATAGAATCGGCCATTCTTATTGAATTATTTGAAGACAGGTTTGCGGGGTTGGCTATTTAAACTCCACATTAGATAACCTAGGCCCGCTAGTTGCAGTGCTTTTTAGGGTCATGCTCGTTCGCCTAGTTCGATCAAGTAGCCGTCAGGGTCCTTTACAAACGCGATGACCGAAGCGTTTGGGCCACCATGTTTTAGAGGACCGGCCGGTCTTGGTATTTCCACTCCCTCGCTCTCGAGCCTGTCGCATAGAGCATAAATATCGGGTACACCGATTGCTATGTGACCGTAGCCGTTTCCGATATCGTATCCATCGTCATGGCCCCAGTTATAGGTGAGTTCTATCGCAGGGTCGTTGTTTTCATCACCGTAACCTAGGAATGCGACAGAATACTTTCCACCTTCAACATCGCGTCGCCGAAAAACCGTCATGCCGAACAACCGAGTATAAAAATCAATGGATTTTTCGAGATTTTTTACGCGAAGCATGGTATGCCGTATGCGGGGTTTGGCTGCTTTGATGACTTCCCATTCTTGTTCGGTCTGCTTTGTGTTCATTATATTAACCCCTCCATTTATGTTTTATCCCAAGTCATTAGGGCACCGACTATTACCGAAGGTTATAGGGTGCTAGATTAGGACCTGCGCGCACACTTGTAGGCATTCTTCTCAATAAAATAGTCGGATCTAAATTCGGAAAAAAGTTCTTTGTTGTTATAATTACAAGTTTTTTCCGCACACAAGGTAACCAAACAATTGGCAGTAGCGCTATAATATAAATCCATCAAACAACGTATAATAGGAGGAAGAAATAACAAAGTTCAATGGAGAATTAGGCCTCCAGTTCACGATCCATATTGCGGATTATTACACCGTGCCCGAACTTGTTAGGTTGGCAGATATTGGGCATCAGAACGGGTTTGATCAGGTGTGGGTAAATGACAACCTAACCTACAGAAACCTTTTTGTGGTGCTGACTGCGATGGCGGCGCGTGTACCTATTAAGTTAGGAACGGCAATTATGGTACCGTATTTCCGTAATCCGGTTGACCTTGCCGGGACTGTTGCGGCAATAACTGAATTAACAGACGGACGGGAATTTAGCCTCGGCATTGCGCGCGGAGCGAGCCCTATTGCAGGAAACCAGGTTGAAGCAGTTAAACCGCTCTCGATGATAAGGGAAACAGTATCTTCATTACGCGCACTTCTTTCAGGTGAAGTTATTATGTTTAAGGATTTTTCCACTGTCGGGTCCTATTTTCATATAAACCCGGATCGTGAGTTTAAACTGAGTTTTTCTCCTTCGGCGCCAGTCCATTTCTATTCGGGTGGGGGAGGTCCCAAGAACCTCGCAATCGCCGGAGAGATCATGGATGGGGTCCTGATCGGAGGGTATTATATTCCGCTAGCGCGGTCGGGCCGTCTTCAAGGAATGTTGGAGCCTTCACGCGCACTGGCGGCAAAGGTTCAGCCTAATAACCCCCCGTTTGATACTTGTGAGTTGAACGTTTCGATTTCTGAGGACCGGCAGAGTGCATTGGACTTTGCTAAAACATACGTAAGTCACATCCTGCCTACGCTGCGCGTAATGGGGTTTTCTGACGATGAAATCTTTTCGCTCGGAGTTGAACCGAAGCTTATAGATCAACTGGAAGACGCTTTTGAAAGTGGCGCCACCATCTCAGAGAGTAAAAAGCTTGTGCCTGATGAAGCTGTCGGAAGCTGTTTTGTTGCCGGTACGCCCGACGAGTGCCGTGAACAAATTCTTGAGCTTATGGACGAGGCGCACCGACTAAAGTTTGGACAGGTTTGCTTTTCTAAATTGGGTCCAAACTATGAAGAAGCAATCACGTTGCTAAGACGAAAAGTGCTCAACAAATAAGTTAAATGACTTTAAAATTTCGGCTTTATGAGGCGTTAAGGTATATTTTGAGATAAGGTTTTTGGATCAATGTGAGTGGGGTAAAAGATGGCCGAATACACAGGAAGCTGCCTTTGCGGTAAAGTAAAATATAAGATAGAGGGCGAACCTCTCCGCGTTGCACAGTGTCATTGCGACGATTGTCGGAAAGCAACGGGTTCTGCGTTTGCGACCAATATTTTTGTAAAAGAAGAGAACCTCACCCTCCTAGAGGGGGCTACTAAATCATTTGAGCATGTTGCGGATAGCGGCAATGCTATGGTTAAAGAGTTCTGCGATTCTTGTGGTTCTCAGTTATTTGGTCACGGGGCCGGGCGACCTGGTGTAAAAACCATTAAAATTGGTTCCATCGAAAATATTGGGAGCATTAAACCAGAAGCTGAAGTGTTTACGTCCAGCGCCTTACATTACACCCAACACTTGAGTTTCACCGAAAAATTCGAGAGAGGTTTCAAGTGAATTTTGCGTTTTTGATTGCTCCTATGTGATCTGTGTTGGATAGGTTTTAGTTTTAAGGAGCTTTACTCTCCTCTCCTGCATATTTCCAATAAGTGTCTTTGCGGAGGATTTTTCCGTCGCCGTCGAGCTGCCATAAGTCGCAACCAAGCCACTTAAGCGCAGCCCCATTTGCTTCACTGCCTGTGACAGTCCACTCTGAGCACGCTCTATTGCCGCCTGCCCAATGGCTGTGGATTTCCCAGGCCATATCAGGAATGGCAGAAAACCGTTGTACCAACATGCGGCGGATTTCTTCCTTCCCCGTTAAAACCTGACCGTCTGGGGCTGTTCCGCGGGATAATAACCAAACTCCGTCTTCTGCAAAGTGTTCAAGGATGGCCTCCGGGTCGTGGTTGTTGAAAGCTTCGCACACAATCTCGACAATGCGGCGGTTACGTTCTTCTTCCTTGGTCATTGTATTCCACTCCAAATTAGTCGTAGACAGCGATCAAACTACAGTTTGTCTCCCACGGGTTTTTCATCTTTAGCGGCAGTATTAACTTTTTGGCGGACGTTCTCCATAGGATTTTTGAGGTGTTCCTCTGTTTAGAGACAAATGTGTATGCGTCCCTTTCCAATAATTGCTGACAGCGTTTCGGCAAAACACGACGGTTGCCCGGCCGTTTCTTTCAAAAGGCATCTTATCTTCCGTAAAACCTTTGGATTTCCAGACAACAATTCCAACGCCTTGCAGGCGGTCTGGGGAAAAGAGACATTCCAGGGTGCTAATATCAAAACGAAACTCTTCGATCGTCGGCCATACTTGGCGCCATTGCTGTTCTTCCAAATAGCTTAAACCCTTAACCGTGTTCATACGTGTTCCAAAACCGATGACGTTCTCTGCAAATAATTCCCTAGCCGGAATGAAATCAACAGAATCCACGAGCTTTCCCCAGTCTCTGAACCATTTAGCTATTGATTTGTGATCTGCGTCCTCCATCGGTACCTAATTCCCTAGTTCTTCTGCCTGAACGGATAGCTTAACAATCGTCTATATCTGAGGTGCAAATTTAGTGATCGCTGCGGTGTATTATTTTATCAGAAAGGTGTGTTTGATACGCTTGCCCCTCTGGCAATAACGTAATTGCCGATGGAAACGTTGCCCGCAACAAACCCTTACGTTCAAGCGCCTTCCATACATTTTCATTGCTTAGGCCAGATGCGTCTCTGCTCAGAACGACCGCATCTCCGCAGTGGAAGTGGTTTCCGTGTGGTCGTGGTAAATTGGTGATGAGGGTTTCGCCGGAAGTTTCATCCCGTGAAGAGGTTTCCGGGAATTTGGCTAACTGTTGAATAATTGTGAGCGTTTTGAGTTGAAGGGCATTAAGTTTTAATGGATTTTGCTTGGGTGGCATATTGGTGCCCTTTTGTTTCGGGGAATTGGATTGTTTCGTTACTTCTTCTCTTTGTCTAGGCTTCTCAGAGTGAGGATTGACGCGGCGCAGCACCCCAACGTTTAATAAAATTATTCAAATTTTGGGTTGATGGCGGTATGTCCTGGTATCCAGCAGTGAAAAGTAGCATGCGAAGTAAGTGCCTGCGGCGCTCCGGTTCGGGATGGTCTTGGTAATTGGTACGACTATGGACTATCAGGTGATTATTTAAGAGCTGAATATCGCCTCGCTGGAATGTCATATCTAAACGGAATTCATCACTTAATGCGAGTGTGCTGAACAATTCCATCGCTTCAACTTGAAGATCCGTGAGGCGGGGTACCTGCTCAAATCGCTGTGCGCTTTCGACATATTTTTGACCAAAGCGTGCGAAAAATCGACCGTTGTGTATGGTAAACACGGGTGCGATATAAAACGGATCCTCTCCACTAAATTCTTCACCTCTGTGGTCAATATAGAATGGTTGATAGAGGGCCTTTAGCAGGTCCGGCCGTGAGCTCAGTATTTTATTATGAATGGCTACCGAGCTTGAAATATTACTTGTTCCGCCAGCTTTTGCCGTTTCCAAGCACAAAAGGCCCACGAGGTCAGATTTATCACAGTGGAAGGGGAGGTGAACGGTTGTTTGATAACCCCGGATATTATAATTTTCGTTCCAGTTGCCTTCAATAGCGCGCACATGGCCAAGGATATCACCCATCATATTTTGGGCAACAATGTCACCTAGATGCGCGCCAATGCCCAGATACGTTAAGGTCGAATTTTCCTCCCCCAGATCTTTGACCGGCAGGCCACGAATTAGAACGAAGCCTCGACGCTTTTCTATTTCTTCTAGGATATCGGCTAATGTGTATGCAAGATTTCCGAGAGGGAAGTGTTCGGGGCTTATTTTTTTCTCTGAGACACGAGCGTTTTTTAGGTGATTGAGACCCGTTTCAAGTTCATTTAGGTCCTCATTGGAGAGCGTATACACCCAATCACTGTTTCCTGCATGTGTTGAGGCTTTCCAGTTGGCATCACATTCATACGGTTGCGTTGGAGTATTGACCATAAAACGCCCCCCTCAAGGCCGGTATATAAATCGCCTGAGCAAAGACTCATTATTATACGCGGGCTAGTAGGGCGCAATATTTCTATTTGCTCCGATCTTTGGCGTTAATTACCCGCTGAAACTAAACTAATCTATGAAACTTTATGATGACTCGAATTATAAGACTAATTGTTATAGTTCCTGGTTGTATTCAACGAAATTTCGTATTGGAATAAGGCCGGAAAGTCAGGTGACTTTTTCTATTTCAAATATTTTAATCAAAATCCAAAGGAAAAATGATTATGACACCAAAAGACATAGTTTTGAGCGGTTATCAGGCATTTTCTACTGGCGACATGGAAGCTCTTGGGAAGGTGTTCCATCCAGAGGCCGTTATTAAGGTAAATGGGAATCATGAACTGTCTGGAGAATACCAGGGCTTCAACGATTGGTTAGAAAATTTTCTTTCTCAAATCCCAATAAAATTTCCTAATTTTGACTTAAACATAGAAAACGTTGTTGCTGAGGGAAATCGTGTCCATGTGTGTGTCAGATATACAGCCGATAACCTAGACGCGGAAGGAGTTCACATGTTTGTTGTAGAGGATAATGTGCAAACCGAGTTTTATATTTTTGACGATTCACAAAAGCTTGCAGCTGCCTTATCGGGCTAATCCTGTCGGGTTATGGGGTTTTTTGTGTCGGCGAGAGTTCGACGTGTCACGAGGTCCTATCGAGAAGGTTTTTTCCAG
>CAZOHS010000074.1:11425-12273 GCA_964579285.1 uncultured Rhodospirillaceae bacterium
ATGATTCACAAAAGCTCGCAGCCGCCTTATCGGGCTAATTCTGTCGGGTTAAGTAGGGTTTTTGTGTCGGCGAGAATTTGACGTGACATGAGGTCTTACCGAGAGGGTTTTTTCCAAATATCACGTTTGTGCATTAAATCTACCTGTTTGTCGTGAACCTCCCTTCGATATTCCTCGTGGCCCATTGGGGGACTGTTTAAGCATAGGTTCTTCGGGTAAATCGGTTCAGAGTATATGAGTTGATAAAGTTCCGGTCGAAGATCTTTCATCCAATTCGTGACTGTGGCACTGGAACGATAATGCCGTAACGCCTCAATATCTATTGCGGCACTAACAAATGACGGGGCTGCACCGGAGGGTTGGCGGCCGATTATTTTACCCCGAAAATCGACTATCATTGATTGTCCGCCGCCCGCGTCGATAGATGTTTCGGAAGTCGCGTCAAGAAAATATGGTCCTAAACCGGGTGCGAGGACGTAGGCATTATTATCTAGAGCTCTCGCTCGATTTTGGATTTCGGCAAAGTCATGGGTCGTCATCGGGTGAGGTAGGGGACCACGACATATAATTTCCGCTCCGTTCATTGCGAGCGCCCTAGCATGCTCTGGGTATGAACCGTCATTCGCAATCAGCATGCCAATTCGCCCAACCTCAGTGTCAGCAACGGGCCAGAAGGAATCGATCGAATTTCCATAACGTTCTACCCACCAGTCATATATGTCGTGGGGTGAGACAGAATGCTCCGAGGAATAAAGCGGCGCTATTTTGTATGATTTCAAGACTATTTCTCCGCCCGGGTTTATTATTATTCCCACATTAAAATAACGGTTGGGAAGTTCCTCATGGCG
>CAZOHS010000075.1:0-12096 GCA_964579285.1 uncultured Rhodospirillaceae bacterium
CTGTTCGTCTCATCAAATGAAACCAATATACCCACGGATTCGAAGGGCCGACACGGTGGGCTCTTGTCGCGAAGGCCTGAAGGTCGCCCAGAGGTATCAGCAGAAGAACAGGCGAGCATGCAAGCTTTTAAAAAGACCATGGAACTAAATGATCCGCGCGTCTTAAAGTTCGTCCCCGAATTTAATTCTAAGTGGTCTGGGTCAGTACTCACTATTTTCCCGACGCTCACAGCGCTTCGCCAAACAAACATACTAAATACCCGACTTCTCGTGCCACGAGGACCGCACGAATTCATGATGATTTGGACAGTTTTCGGTAGGGCCAGTGATGACGAAGAAATGACAAAGCACCGACTGCGTCAGAACAACATATTCGGTCCCGCAGGCTTTCTGGGCATTGAAGACAACGAAGCACTAAAGTTCCTTCAAGATGGTGTCACGAAATCGCTGCCACACTCGGGGCTCGCTGTTTTAGGGGACGACTCCGAGCCCATTGATACAATTATTACGGAGCGGGCTATACGCGGCATGTACAGATATTACCGCGAGGTTATGGAACTATAGCGATGGTGACGACAGTACAAAATGGTGTGACGACGCTACGAGAAACCAGGCTAGAAATAGAAGACTTCAATTATGCCTACGCGGAGACCCTCGACAGGATGGATGTAAACGGCTGGGTCGAATTTTTTACGGAGGACGCTCTATATCATGTGATCGCGCGCGACAACGCGGAATCTAGTTTGCCCCTCGGTCTAATCTACTGTGAGGGCAAGGCAATGATGAAAGATCGAGCCTACGCTCTGCTAAATACAGAAATGTTTGCACCTCGCTACCTACACCTTTCCATCACGAATGCACGCGCGATTGAGATAATTGAGGGTAGAATTAAGGCAACCGCAAACTACACGCTAGTCGAAACATTAGTCGATGAACCAAGCCGTGTTCAACAGGTCGGAAAATATCGGGACGTCTTTGTGCGCAGCAAGGGTAAACTGCTGCTAGAGGAAAGAATATGCATCTACGACAGCGTTATGATTGATAACTGTTTAGTTTTTCCGGTTTAAGGTTTTGGGCGCCTTATTCGGAGAAGCTTTGGGATGAATATATGATTGGTGGCCAAGTATCTTAATTAAAAAAGGAGACGACTGATGGCACTAATACCGCTGGCGGAAAAAGGTAACTTTTTTCACATTTATGATTTTTATGTAAAACCGGGATCCGGTGAAGAGTTCGTGCGTTTATTCGAAGATTTTGATTATTCAGATGGGAACCCAATGCATAAATCTCCGCACCAGGTCAAAGATGGTGTAATGCTGCGCGATACCGAAGATGAAGACCATTTTTTCTTGATCGGCGAATGGGCCAGTGTCGAGGCACACCGTCGGATCCTGGTCGAACTTCAGACAATTGCGCCCGAGTTTGTAACGTATATTGAAAATCTTGATAAGGGGGCCTTTGTTCCAACATACGCAGAAGTGGTTTCATCAACACCACAACACATTCTCGATGCTGCGGAATAATAGTTAGAGCTGGCCTGTCCTTTGAAACAATCGCGAGTAAGTTGCAGAGTGCACAATGCCCCACGTCCGTTAGCTAGTTTTTCGGCTTACCTTTTGAGAGTAGCAAGAGACTACGACACTGTATCCGCATTCTGAGACAAGCGAATATCTGGCTCTGTTGGCTAGGCCCCTAAAAAAACACCGGGGACATTGTTACAGATTACAAAATCAACGAGTAGTCAGAATACCGACGCCAAATTTTAGCATTTAATCAACATGCCAAGCCCGAAGAATATATTCACAGCTTGATCCGCAGCACGCCAAAAACAAAATATGATCAGGAACAATGACAATAGCCGATGATAAAACAAATAATTTTGATGTCATCGTAATCGGTGGCGGCGGAGCCGGACTCGCTGCAGCGATTGAGGCTAAAACACTCGGCAAATCAGTATTGTTGATGGAAAAGAACACGAATCTTGGGGGCACCACTGCGTGGTCCATTGGGTCTTTCACGGCAACTCAAACACCCCAACAGATCTCAGCCAAAATTGACGACAATCCCGACCTTCATTTTGAAGACATGCCGAAGTTTGCAGGAAAGGATGTCAATCGAGATAACCCAGCATTGCGGCGTATATTTGTTGATAACGCAAGCGATACCCTGCGTTGGCTTATGTCGCTTGGCATCGAGTTTTTCGGTCCGATGCCAGAGCCACCCCATACAAAATCACGAATGCATAACGTACTCCCGAATTCGCGGGCATATATTCGAATATTGGGCCGGCATGCAAAAAAGATCGGCATCGACATCCAATGCAACCTGAGGGCGCAGCGTTTCATAGTGGATCGCGGCCGTGTGTCTGGTGTCGAAGCGATGGGACTCGAAGGAAAAAAAAGTTTTGGGGCAAAAGCGGTCGTTCTCGCCAGCGGCGATTACGCCGCAAATTCGCGACTCAAAGCAAAGTATATTTCTGAAGAAGTGGCACGTGTGGACGCGATGAACCCGACCGCAACTGGCGACGGCCATGAAATGGCGTTTCCGTTAGGGGCCCGGGTGCTCAATGGAGATATACTTTCCGGCCCTAATTTACGGTTTGTACCCCCGCCAAAAGAAACCCTCGATCGGCGAATACCGCCATCTAAATTATTGACAAAGCTTATGAAAATCGGCCTTCAGCACGCGCCAGGATGGTTGCTTCGGCCCTTCGTCCTGCGTTTCACCACCACGTCAATGGCACCTGAAATAAAATTTTTTGAAGAGGGGGCGCTTCTCGTGAACAAACACGGGAAGCGTATTGATGCCCCTGCCGCCAAACTTGGTCTTAAAACTGCTGAACAACCCGACAAAATAGGGTATGTGATAATGGACTCTGACCTAGCAAAACTCCACGGGCGCTGGCCCCACTTCATTGCTACCGCTCCAGGCGTCGCTTATGCATATTTTGACGATTTTAAACGGACGCGAGCTGACTTGTTCCATAAAGCCAGTAACATTGCCTCATTAGCAACAAAGCTATCCATGGCGGTTGATGAGCTGACGAAATCGATTGGAGAACATAATGCGAGTAGGACCACCCAAAAAATATGCAAGCCGCCTTTTTATTCTCTTGGTCCAGCAAAATCATATATCGTACTGACGGACGGCGGATTAGCCGTAAACGAAGACTTACAGCTACTTGGCAATAATGATCAGCCAATTCCTGGTCTTTGGGCAGCTGGCTCTGTTGGACAGGGGGGTCTGTTACTAAAGGGACACGGCCACCACATTGGGTGGGCATTCACATCAGGCCGCATAGCGGGCCAAAACGCCGCAAGTGCAACCACTAATCATACTTGATGTCCCCATCTAAGGGGCCTAACTTGCACGATCTCTTCTCATCATTGGATCATACAAATGCCACCTCAAGGCACTGACATTGAGATAGCGCGCGACGCGACGCTGTTTCCCATTACCGAAATAGGATCAAAGCTAGATATACCCGTGGATGCGCTTAACCTCTATGGCGCCCACAAAGCAAAAATTGATTATGGATTTTTGAACCAATTGGAGGGCAACCCGCAAGGAAAGCTCATCCTCGTTACCGCTATTACACCAACACCTGCCGGTGAAGGAAAAACAACAACTACTGTGGGCCTCGGCGACGGCCTAAACCGGATAGGAAAAAAAACAACAATTTGTATCCGCGAACCTTCCTTGGGCCCATGTTTCGGAATGAAGGGGGGGGCGGCAGGCGGGGGATACGCCCAAGTTGTACCCATGGAGGATATCAACCTCCATTTTACCGGGGACATGCATGCTATTACGGCGGCGCATAACTTGCTATCAGCGTTAATAGACAATCATATTTACTGGGAAAACTCACTGAACATAGATTCTCGCCGCGTTTCCTGGAGAAGGGTCGTGGACATTAACGACCGGGCATTACGCGATATAACGGTGGGCTTAGGCGGCGTAGCAAACGGTTTTGCCCGACAAACTGGTTTTGACATTACTGTTGCTTCCGAAATAATGGCCATTTTCTGCCTCGCCCACTCTCTTGAAGACCTTGAAAGACGATTAAGTAATATCGTTATTGGCCAAACGCGCGATCGCAAATCAATCACTGTCAAAGACCTCGAAGCAGACGGCGCGATGACGGTGCTCTTAAAAGAAGCACTGATGCCAAACCTCGTACAGACATTAGAGAACAATCCCGCTCTTATTCATGGGGGTCCCTTTGCTAATATTGCGCACGGGTGCAATACCTTAATGGCGACGCAAGCTGCATTAAACTTATCCGAGTTTGTAGTAACGGAAGCCGGGTTTGGGGCGGATCTGGGCGCAGAAAAATTTTTTAATATTAAATGTCGAAAAGCTGGGCTGAAACCGGACGCCGCAGTGGTCGTCGCGACGGTGCGCGCGCTGAAAATGCATGGTGGCGTTTCTCGAAACGACCTGGGTTTGGAAAATGTACAGGCAGTCAAAAGTGGAATTGAAAACCTCAAAAGACATGTTCAAAACGTTAATAAATTCGGGGTTCCCGCAATAGTGGCTATAAATCGATTCAGCAACGACACCGACGACGAGATAGCAGCAATTGTTGGAGCGGCTAAGGATGTCGGCACAGTTGCAATCGAGTGCACTCACTGGTCAGACGGGTCAGAAGGAATAGAAAAACTCGCCCAGAGGGTTGTTGAAATTACAGAGACTAGCAATTCTGACTTCAACCCCATCTACCCTGACGATATGGATCTCTTGGAAAAAATAAATACAATCGCTCGTGAAATATACGGCGCTGCCGAAGCAGCAGCGCCTATATCCGTGCTCAACCAACTAAAACAATGGGAAAAAGAAGGTTACGGCAATTTACCAGTGTGTATGGCAAAGACCCAGTACAGCTTCTCTACAGACCCAGAGCTCAAAGGGGCGCCGAAAGACCATGTAATAAACATTCGTGAGGTTCGCCTGTCTGCTGGGGCGGAATTTATTGTCGTAATATGTGGAAATATCATGACTATGCCGGGGTTGCCCCGAGTACCGGCGGCTAATTCCATACGCCTGGACAAGAACAAACTAGTGGAAGGCTTGTTTTAAAGGTTAGGCACACCTACCTATAATCGACCCATGGCCCGACCGACCACTGTATCCGAGGAATTGTTAACAAGCACACCTCACCCATACCGCTGGACGATGCTTGGCGGAGTGTGGCTGTTGTATTTCGCTTTTGCCATAGCAATCGCGTCAATGGCGCCCTTGGTTTATCGCGTAATGCCGGATCTTGGCATGCATCGTGGGGAAATGGGGACTGTTTTAGCCGCATGGCAGCTTACATATATATTCTGTTCTGTTCCCTGCGGTGGATTGCTCGACAGGTTTGGTCCAAGAAAAACAATGTTCGCTTCCATTCTCGTGATTGCTCTTTCGGTGCTTTGCCGGGGCTTCGCATGGGACTACTTAACATTACTCGTTGCGGTAATGGTTTTTGGATTGGGTGGACCACTAATATCCTCCGGCGCACCAAAAGTGGTTAGCCTTTGGTTTGTAGGCAAGGAACGGGGTTTTGCGATGGGGGTGTACTTCACAGGTAACGCTATGGGAGGCATCGTCGCTATTGCTCTGACTAACAGCGTATTTTTGCCTGCTGTGGGTGGCGATTGGCGTGATTTAATGAGCGCTTACGCACTATTTATAGTGATAGTGGGTTTAATTTGGCTCGCCGTTAGCGCCCACCCTGCCAGCCGGGAAATGGAAAAGAAACTTTCTGCCGAACCAAAACGCCGGTCCTTGGATGTATTTCTTGAGCTTGTTCGCGACCCCATCGTCCGCTTGGTGCTGTTAATGGGCCTCTTAATACTCTTCTATAATCACGGAATGACACACTGGCTCCCGGATCTACTGCGTTCATATGGTATGAGCCCAACCCAGGCAGGATACTGGGCAGCTGTACCAACGCTTTTCGGTATGGTGGCATCTCTCTCACTGCCACGTATGGCAACACCCGACAAGCGTTTCATAATACTTCTGGCGCTCTTCATATCCGCTGCAATAGCGACGCTATTGGTCTATTCGGCGACGGGTCCTTTGCTCGCTGCTGGCTTAGTCCTTCAAGGTATGTGCAGAGGAGCAATGACATCGATTTCGATACTTTTACTTATAGAAAGCGGAGACGGCAGTACTAGCCGGGTCGGCGCGGCAAGCGGGCTATACTTTTCTGTGGGTGAAGTTGGTGGAGTGCTCGGTCCTATGTCGATGGGGCTACTCGCGCACACTACAGGCAATTTTGACGCGTCACTTTTTATGATGTTCGGCATCGCCTGCCTCCTGATGCTCGTTCTATTAAGACTGCGATTTGTTCAAAAAATAAGCTAATTATACCTAATAAGAGAGTCTCAAAAGGTAGGGTATCGACTATGGTTAACACCGAACTCAACGGAACAACGTGTATCGTAACGGGCGGCGGCCGCGGACTAGGCCGTTCTATGGTATTTGCATTAGCCGGTGCTGGCGCAAACGTGCTTGCGGCAATGCATATTGAAGATGACATAGAGGGCGAGACGGCGACGCTTGCAGGCACGGTCAGCACAATGGTTACCGACATCCGAAATCCGGATAACTGTGAAGAAATCGTAAGCAAGACAATTTCTGAATTTGGCGGGGTGGACGTACTCGTAAACAACGCGGGGGTGGGAATGTTACTTGTTTCCGATACGTTCAACCGCAACCCAACGAAATTCTGGGATGTAAAAGCAAAAACTTGGATCCAAATCTTCGAAACAAATGTTAACGGTGGGTTCCAAATGGCGCGCGAAGCGGTCCCTCACATGATTAACAAGGGCTGGGGAAGGGTCATCAACGTGACAACCTCAATACATACAATGCAGCGAGCAGGATTTTCACCTTACGGCCCGTCAAAAGCCGCTATGGAGGCAAATACTAGTTGTTGGTCAGAAGACCTGGATGGGACCGGTGTAACCTGTAATATACTGATTCCGGGTGGTGCCGCCGATACAAACCTCTTGCCTGGTAATCCCGGAGACCCTGGACGGTCTGGAGCCGATGGAATGTTAGTGGATCCAGCGGTAATGCAAACACCAATCACTTGGCTAGCGTCAAGACAATCCGATGGGTGGAATGGCAGACGTTTTATCGGCCGTCTGTGGGACGACAGTCTTCCACCGGAAGACGCAGCGGCCAAATGTTCTGCGCTGGCGGGTTTCGGTGAGCGCACATAAGTCTATTCGCAGCATGGTGTAATGGAAACTTGGGTTTTAATTACAGTAGCGGCCGCTTTTTTTCAGAATGTTCGGTCGACGCTCCAAAAATATCTAAAGGGCCATATCGGAACTACGGGGGCAACTTTTGTGCGATTTGGTTATGGCTTGCCATTCGCATTTTTGTTTCTCGCAATTCTTTATTACGGTGGTGGATATCCCCTTCCAACGTTACATTTCGAATTTGCTTCTTGGATACTTCTTGCAGCCTTGTCGCAAATCATAGCCCAAGCTCTGCTAATACATGTATTCAGTTATCGCAACTTTGCTGTGGGAACCGCGTATTCACGAACCGAACCGGCTCAAGCTGCACTTTTTGGGCTGATTTTCCTATCAGAAACGGTCTCGGCAACAGTACTTTTGGCCATCGCGATATCCGTAGGCGGCGTTATGATGATATCTGTGGCCCGCACCAAAGTGAGCGCGGGTGGGTTAGTAGGGTCGTTGAAAAGCCGCAGCGTTTTAATTGGATTATGTTCAGGAACATTTTTCGGTATCGCCGCCGTTGGGTATCGTGGTGCTTCTTTGTCTTTAGGTGGTCCGAATTTCTTGGTCCAAGGCGCAGTCACGTTGTGTGCCGCCATCACCTTTCAAACGCTAATAATGTTACTTTATATATGGTTGCGGGACCCAAATGAATTACGGAAGATACTTAAAGCCTGGAAACCGGCGCTTGCCGTTGGGTTCGTGGGGGCTTCAGCATCCTTCGGATGGTTCACTGCAATGACCCTTGAAAAAGCGGCAGTGGTAAAGGCTGTTGCTCAAGTGGAAATGTTATTCGCCTTTGCATCAACAGTTTTAATTTTTCGAGAACCAATCAATCGGCTGGAGATAACGGGGTGTTGTGCTGTAATTGCGGGTATCCTGCTGCTACTCGTGACCTGAATAATGAAATGAACTATCTAACTTGCATGCCGCTTCGTCGGGCGGTACACCCCAAAAAACGTATGTCTAAGGGAAACCATCAATAATGACAAAATTCGGAATCGGACAAGGCGTTCCACGCTGGGAAGACCCAAGACTTCTCCGTGGTGGCGGGCGCTACTCTGACGACCTCAATAAATCCAATCAAGCGTTCGGGTACGTACTACGCTCCTCCTACGCGAATGCAAATATTCTGTCTATTGATGCATCTGCCGCAAAATTATCACCTGGTGTCCTTGGAATATGGACCGGGAAGGATTATGCGGCGTCGGGGCTCGGGAACATACCCTGTGCCGTCCCGCGACAAAGACCAGACGGTTCGCCCATGTTCACGCCGCCCAACCCAGCCCTGCGAGTGGATAAGGTAAAGACGGTTGGCGATCCCGTTTGTTGGGTCGTTGCCGAAACACTACAACAAGCGCAAGATGCCGCCGAAATAATCCTCGTTGAATACGAAGAAATAGAGTCTGTCACCAAAACCTCAAAAGCGCTTGATCCCGATGTACCAACGGTATGGGAAGAAGCGCCCGATAATATCTGCTTCGAATTTAGCGTGGGCGACAAAAAAAAGACCGACGCAGCATTTTCGACAGCCCATCACATTACCAGTCTAGAGATCGATATTAGCCGCGTTTCAATTGCCCCCATGGAACCTCGTGCCTGTATCGGCGAGTATGAACCTTATGAGGGTCGCTATACACTGTATACGGGCACCCAAGGACCGCATGGTGTACGTCAAGCAATGGCAGAACCCATAATGAAGGTACCACAAAATAAGCTCCGAGTAATTTCGGAAGATATGGGTGGAGCGTTCGGGATGAGATCGGGCCCATATCCCGAGAACATACTGGTCCTATGGACAGCAAAAATCCTTGGCCGTCCCGTGAAATGGACTGGAGACCGAAGTGAAGCTTTTTGTTCAGATGATCAAGCTCGTGACAATGTTGTTACGGCTGAACTTGCTTTAGACCGTAATGGGGTTTTCACGGGATTGCGGGTCAGTACTGTAGCGAACCTCGGGGCCTATTTGACGTTGCTCGGCCCACATTCTTCGACCAATAATCTTGGGTCCCTATCTAATACCTATAAGACACCAGCGATATACACGCACGTCACAGGTGTATTCACAAATACAAATTCAACAGGCCCCTACAGGGGTGCCGGACGTCCGGAAGCCGTTTATTGCGTCGAGCGCGTCATAGATACCGCTGCTCGTGAGATGAAAATAGACGCGGCAGAAATTCGCCGCCGTAATTTGATACCTAAAATACAAGAACCCTTCAGTACTAACTTTCTGTTTACCTACGATTCCGGAGAATTTGAGAAAAACATGGACCGTGCTCTGGAAATGATTGAATACGCTAGTTTTCGAGAGCGTCAAAAGGAAGCCCTAAGCCACGGCAAGCTAAAGGGTATAGGCATCGCAAACTGTATTGAACAATCCGCGGGTGGCCCGCCAGAGTGGGCTCAAATCAGATTCGATCCGGGTGGAACTGTCACATTAATTATGGGAACTCATAATCATGGTCAGGGTCATGAAACGATATTCCGTCAAATGCTTGCGGACATGCTAGGTTTGGAATTCGAACAAGTAAGACTCGTTCAGGGAGACTCGGATATCTCCATGATGGGAACCGGGACGTTTGGTTCTCGTTCGTCAGGTGTGGGCGGTGCATCAATACAGCTTGCCGCGGAGAAAATTATTTCAAAATGTAAGCCGTTGGTCGCCCACCATTTGGAAGTCGCCGTTGAAGACATTGAGTTTAGTGATGGTATTTTTACTGTGGCAGGTACTGATAAAAATATGAAACTCGCGGACGCGGCAAAACATGCGCACAACTTCATGAACGCGCCACCGG
Source organism: uncultured Rhodospirillaceae bacterium (assembly GCA_964579285.1). Classification (GTDB taxonomy): domain Bacteria; phylum Pseudomonadota; class Alphaproteobacteria; order MPNO01; family UBA830; genus JAYZQT01. Next base: position 10,040 of record CAZOHS010000075.1, read on the forward strand.
GCTTCGAACTAGGACTTGACGAATGGGCTTCTTGGTCACCACCCGCCCCTACATTTCCAAATGGTTGTCACGTCGCAGAAGTCGAAATAGACCCCAACACCGGACAAACCGAAATAACTCGTTACTGTATGGTTGATGACGTGGGGACAATTATCAATCCACTTCTTCTTGCAGGGCAAGTCCACGGTGGCGCCGTCCAGGGTATCGGGCAAATAATGTGTGAGAATATGATATGGGATGAAGATTCGGGACAGATGGTTTCCGGCTCCTTTATGGATTACACGTTACCTCGCGCGACCGACTGTCCTAGTTTTGAGGTAGACGAAAACGAAGTACCGACGCCCACGAACCCATTGGGAGTGAAAGGTGCGGGAGAAGCAGGGTGTGTGGGAGCAATGCCAGCCGTGATGAATGCTATATGTAATGCGCTCGCGACGCAGAACATTCGGTCTTTTGACATGCCGGCGTCACCAAACCGGATATGGAAAGCCCTGCAAGCCGCAAACAATGACTAACGCGCATAACAAAGGATAACGCGATGGATTTTGATAATAGCTTTGAGGTTCCACTACCACCCGATCAAGCCTGGCGCACATTGATGGATATAGAGCGTATCGCGCCCTGCATGCCTGGTGCAGAGCTTACAGAGATTGTTGACGACAAAAGGTTCAATGGAAAAGTATCTGTGCGACTTGGTCCGGTCGCTCTCACCTTTCAGGGCACTGCTTCTTTTGAAGATATTGATGAAGGTGCTCACACAGCGGCAGTAAGAGCCCAAGGTTCCGACGCAAAGGGGAGAGGAGGCGCGAATGCAACTGTTTCCTTTCATCTAGAATCAACAGATAGCGGTTCTATCGTTAAAATTCATACGGATTTACAATTGTCGGGGTCTGTTGCTCAGTATGGCAGGGGAGCGGGAATGATCCAGGATTTAGCCAGCCAGATTATCGCCCAATTTGCTCAAAATCTATCAAACCAAATTGAAAGCAATCAACAGGAAAATGGAAGCGAAGCAAATGAGGTCAACACTGAAGGCACCGAAGCCGAAAAATCCAATGGTGTACCGGCGGCTCCCGCGCAAGTCGGGGGCATGGCGTTCCGCGTCTTGTGGAACCAATTTATTCGATCTCTAAAAAATATATTCGGGTTTAAGCACTAATTCACCGAGCCAGCAGAGCTAGGACCTCGCACCTGGGGCTGAACCGACGTTGGACCGGCCTGATGGTGAACCAACTTCCAAATTTTACCCTCCCGGGAAAAAATATTCGTCGCCACTAAGAAGTTTCCGCCAATTTCCTCAAAACAAATAACGTAAGCTGTGTCCCCCAGAATATGCGCGTGTGCGTCGTGACACAGAATGTCCGGTGATCCTGGATTTTCAATAATAGCCTTCCAGCTTGCAAGCACGTCTTCGAGATCAAATAAAGGCCCCCAGCCCGGGTGAATACACGTAACCCGTTGGGTTTTGGACCACAGTATCTCCATGGAATGCTGCTCACGATCCGCAAATGCGCGATAGAACGCCTCATTAGCGAAAAGAACGGCATCGATATCTGACATACCTACATTTTACCTCTTTATGTCGATTGTTGGCATTATAACATCTTATCTACTGCTCTTTATGCTGTGCATGTTCATTGATCAGTTAGAGCCAATGCTTGGTGGGAGAAATCTATAGTGCGATCTAGTGGTTTTTTGGTCTGACAGTAAACTAATAGGTATAATATAGGTATGATCCTGATGGCCGTCTTCCCAGAAATTGCAACTTTCCAGCCGAACTTAACGGATGCAAAGCCGACAAAAAACTCACCGCAATTGAACGCCGGAATTTTCACCGTCGAGAAAAATGTTTGGCTTTAAAAATATAGAGAGAATTAAAGCACCCTCGGGCGCCCAGGCATCGTGACGACTACCCGCAGGTCGCCAAACGTAATTACCAGCGTTTACCGTCCCCTCATCGTCGACCAACGATCCCTCAAGAACAAAGGTCTGCTCCAACGCAACATGTTCATGAAAAGTCAGTTTAGAACCTGGTGCCCATTTAAATAAAGCGGTCA
>CAZOHS010000076.1:0-12086 GCA_964579285.1 uncultured Rhodospirillaceae bacterium
GAAGGGCAAGCTAATGTGTCGCAGAAAATTTAAACTCATCTAAAATAGAGACCTGGGGGAAAAGACAAATATGGTCGACATTACTATTCAGGGTTCTGACGGTAGCTTTAGCGCTTATATGGCAACACCCGCATCGGGATCAGGTCCCGGCATTTTAGTCATTCAAGAAATCTTTGGGGTTAATAGGGTCATGCGGGACTTGTGCGATGATTTCGCATCCCAGGGTTACATTGCGGTTTGCCCGGATATCTTTTGGCGGATTGAACCTGGCATAGAATTAACGGATCAATCAGAAGAAGAATGGAATAAAGCATTCGAGTTGATGAACAAGTTTCTACCGGATTTTGAAAAAGGTGTGGGAGACCTAACGGCTGCTATGGCGCACATTCGTGACCGGGGAGAGTGCACTGGCAAAGTGGGGTGCGTGGGCTATTGTCTTGGCGGTAGTTTAACCTACAGCATGGCATGCATGTCTGATTCCGATGCCTCAGTCGGTTATTATCCAGTACAGATAGATGATCACTTGCCGTATGCAGAGCATATCAAAAAACCCGCCATGTTTCACATCGCGGAGCAGGATGGATTTTGCCCACCAGAATCCCAGGAAAAAATTGCTGAAGCATTCAGCAAAAACAGCAATATATCGATGCATTTATATCCGGGCGTAGATCACGCCTTTGCCCGATTAGGCGGTAGCAATTATGACCGGGCAGCCGCTAGCTTAGCCAACCAAAGAACTGCTGAAATTTTCAAAACTGCACTAAATTGAACCTCGATAAATTGACGAAATATACAGCAGATTCGTAAATTGTTACCTAAAATTGACAATCCTATTTGGAGTATATTGTGACAAGAGCAATCCGCATTCATAAAACCGGCGCTCCATCTGTGATGAAATGGGAAGAAGTTAACGTTGGCAATCCCAAAAAAAACGAAGCGCGCATACGCCAAACGGCGGTTGGCCTCAATTTTATCGACACCTATCATCGTGTCGGGCTTTACCCGCTGCCATTGCCATTTACACTAGGGTCTGAAGCGGCCGGTATTGTCGAGGCTGTTGGAAAAGGGATAAGCAAGTTAAAAGTTGGCGATCGCGTTGCCTATGCTGGGGGGCCCATCGGCGCTTACGCGCAAGAACGCATCTATCCCGCAGACAATCTAATTAAAATTCCGAAAGAAATCTCGGACCAAACAGCAGCCGCGATGATGCTAAAAGGCATGACCGTTCGCTATTTGCTTCGAGATACCTATCGCGTCAAAAAGGGCGATACGATCCTGATACACGCGGCTGCAGGTGGTCTCGGACTTATTCTTTGCCAGTGGGCGAAACATCTGGGCGCAACCGTTATTGGTACAGTCAGCTCCAAACAAAAGGCGGATCTAGCGCGCGCCCATGGCTGTGATTATCCGATCATTTACACGAAGCAAAATTTTGTCGACCGGGTGAAGCGCATAACCAAAGGTAGCGGTGTGCCAGTGGTTTACGATTCGATAGGGAAAGTTACATTTGAAGGGTCGTTAGATTGTTTGCAAAAGCGGGGTTTGTTAGTGAGTTTTGGTAACGCATCTGGTCCAGTTGGGCCCTTTGCGCCCGGCATCCTGACTCAGAAGGGGTCGCTCTATGTGACCCGACCATCCCTGTTCGACTACATTGCCACTCGAAAAGAGCTGGAAGCAAACGCACGAGACCTAATCCACTTAGTAAAGACAGGCGTGGTAAAGATTAAAATCAATCAAGCCTATCCACTTAAAGATGCCGCCAAAGCACACCGTGATTTGGAAAATCGTCGCACCACGGGATCGACCGTTCTACTCACTTGATACTTAATTATGAGAAAACCCAGAAGGGTATGCGGGAAGCAGTGGCGCCCCGTCCTTAATTCAGCAAAAATCTTACTGATTCATAGACTCAAAGAATTCCTCATTGTCCTTTGTGCCTTTTAGCTTATCAATAAGAAACTCCATGGCATCCGCGGTACCCAACGGCGATAAAATACGCCTTAATACCCACATTTTCGACAAAGTATCTTTAGCTACCAATAGTTCCTCTTTTCGCGTGCCGGACTTGGTAATATCCATGGAGGGGAAGGTTCTCTTATCTGACAGTTTACGATCAAGAACAATTTCAGAATTACCGGTGCCCTTAAACTCTTCAAAAATGACCTCGTCCATTCTGGAGCCAGTGTCGATCAAGGCCGTTGCTATAATCGTCATGGATCCACCTTCTTCAATGTTTCGAGCCGCGCCAAAAAACCGTTTGGGACGCTGTAACGCATTGGAATCGACGCCGCCGGTCAATACCTTGCCAGAACTTGGTACAACCGTATTGTAAGCGCGCGCCAGACGCGTAACTGAATCAAGCAGAATTACGACATCGCGACCGTGTTCAACGAGCCGCTTAGCCTTTTCAATAACCATCTCTGAAACTTGAACGTGACGTGTTGCCGGCTCGTCAAAAGTAGAGCTCACAACCTCACCATTGACCGATCTTTGCATATCGGTCACTTCTTCCGGCCTCTCATCAATGAGCAGTACGATCAAATAAACATCAGTGTTATTTTCTGTTATTGCATGAGCGATGGCCTGCAACATCATGGTTTTGCCGGTGCGGGGGGGCGCGACGATTAGTGCCCGCTGCCCCTTTCCAATTGGCGATACTATATCGACAATCCGAGTGGTGAGGTCTTTGCTTTTAGGATTGTCTTCGTGAAGGCTAAATTTTTCCTCAGGATAGAGCGGGGTCAAATTATCAAAATTTATCCGGTGACGCACTTTTTCGGGATCATCAAAATTAATTTGATTAACCTTGAGAAGCGCAAAATAACGCTCCCCGTCTTTTGGTGATCTAATTTGTCCCTCAACTGTGTCGCCGGTCCGCAAACCAAATCGGCGAATTTGGCTTGGTGACACATAAATGTCATCCGGACCAGGCAAATAGTTAGCTTCGGGTGCCCGCAGAAATCCGAAGCCATCTTGCAGAATTTCCAAGACGCCATCCCCATGAATGGCTATGTCGTTCTCGGCGAGTTGCTTTAAAATGGCGAACATCATCTCCTGTTTTCGGAGAGAGGACGCATTTTCGATGCTTAGGTCTTCGGCATAAGCAAGCAAATCCGCGGGCGATTTTTGCTTGAGTTCTTGGAGATTCATGGCGTTTTAATCAGATATCTGTGATCGTTGGAGAGGTGGTTCTGCGCGATAAAATTAAAATGGACGTATCGGGCGGGCCGGACGGTCTTGCGATCGGTAATGTGGGATTATTGCCTGAGACACAGGTATTTAGTCATACTTCACAAAACATAACTAGCGGTATTCAGTATAAAAGTCAATCGGAGGATAAGTTGTCAGTCAACCCGGCCTAACAACCACCAAAACTACGATTACAATCATTAGCAATGTGGGGACCTCATTTATGATGCGATAAAATTTAGCTGACCGCACATTATTGTCAGCTTCAAAATCCTTACACCATAGAATAAAAAGAATATGTAAAAGCAACATTCCAGCCGTAAGAACGAGTTTGGCGTATATCCACCAACTGGCCCAATCAATCAAACCAGGAATATAAATTAGCCAGAGTCCAAACACTAAACTCGCGATCATAGCAGGATTCATAATCGCACGAAGCAAGCGACGCTCCATTACCTTAAACGTCTCTGATTTATCGGACCCTACCTTTGCATCGCAGTGATAAACGTAGAGACGCGGTAAATAAAGCATGCCCGCCATCCACGCGATCACCGATATTATGTGGAGTGATTTAATCCAGGGATAAAGATGAGCCAACCAATCAACCATATTGGTACATTCGGCGAATTTTATTCACACACACATGCACGCGCTAAAGCCTTTAGGACAAATCCTATCACCGTTTTGACTAGTAACAGCGACCTCATCAACGTTATGAACTAGAGAAGCCAAACCTTGAATAAAAGGCTCCATAACTCTTACCGTAGGCACCCGAATATAATTCGGCACACCCATATTCTCTGCTAATTGTTTATATTCTATATCTAGTTCTACAAGTGTCTCAGAATGTTCCGAAACGAAAGCAACAGGAACGACAATTATAGAAATACCATCCTTGCCAGCACGACAGATTTCATCATCCGCATAGGGGCGCAACCATTCGACCGGGCCAACCCGGCTTTGATAACAGATCGAATAGTCCAACTGGGGTAAATTTAACCGTTTAACCAATTCGTCTACGGTCATTTCCACCTGTGCTTGATAAGGGTCGCCAGATAATACAAATTTTTGTGGCAAACCATGCGCCGAAAATAATATGCGTATTGGTTGACCTTCTAGCGGTATCATAGATACGCGGATGAGTTCTACGAGTGCATCAATAAACCCGTTTTGTGTCGGGTAGCAACAAACCAAAGTAGTTGGACATAATATGCCAACTTTCTCTGCCGCCGTCTTCCAGGCGCGATCAAATGATAATGTTGTGGTAGTAGAATATTGTGGATAGAGCGGCAATAAAATAATTCTATCCGGACTATACTCAAAAACCTCGTTTGCACACTCCTCAGCAAAGGGGTGCCAGTAACGCATGGCCACAAAGACTCGATAATCTTTTCCCAATTCATCTTGTAAGGCTGCTGATTGACATCGTGTCTCACATAAAATAGGCGATTTCCCGCTGATTTTTTGGTAAATCTCTCGAGCTGCCTGCAACCGCCGCGCCGAGATTATCTTTGCGATCAACCAACGCAATGCTTTAGGTTGGCGAATAATCAAGGGATCGTTAAATAAATTGAACAAAAATGGTTGGACCGCTTCGAGACTATCAGGCCCCCCCAAATTAAAAATAACAACCGCTGTCCTTGACATAATTCTAGTTATTCACAAGTAAAATTATGACTTTTGTCCGGCCACGTAATCGCAAAGCGCCGATACATTTTCAGGTGGCGTCGTTTGCATAACGCCATGTCCCAAATTAAAAATGAATGGATATTCATTAAAAGCTTGATAAATTTTATCCACTTCATCTGTTAAAACATTACCACCTTCAACCAAATAAACCGGATCAAGGTTCCCTTGGACAACTAAATGCGGCTGCAACTCTCTCCGCGCCCATTCCCGCGACATCGTTTGATCCAGGCTGACGGCGTCGACACCAGGACAACCTACAAATTCACGATATCTAACACCCGCCAACCTTGGAAATACGATTATGGGCACGTGAGGGTATTCTTCCTTAACGCGGGCAACAATTCGTCTAATTGGGCTCACACACCATTCCTGAAAGGCGCCGTCCGGTAACAATCCTGCCCAACTATCGAAAATTTGTATGACATCCGCCCCATACTTAACCTGTAAAATTAAATGTTTGGAGATAGATTCTTCAAGAATATTAATCAGTTTTTGAAATGAGCTGCGATCGCCAAATGCCCATCTTTTTGTCTTCACATAATCGCGACTTGATCCTCCTTCAATCATATAAGTAGCAATCGTCCACGGCGCGCCACAAAAACCGATCAATGCAATGTCTTCTGATAATTTGGATTTAACCAGCGACAACGCCTCATATACAGGAACCAAGTGATCAGTCACACGACTCAGATCTAATTGAGCTATATCTTTATCTGTTGTCAGCGCTTCAAGGACTGGGCCAATGCCCTCCTTGAACGCTACCGGTTGCCCAAGAGCATCAGGAATAACCAAAATATCAGAAAACATAATTGCAGCATCGAGCTGAAACCGCTGAATAGGTTGCAACGTTACCTCTGCAGCTAAGTCAACAGAATAACAGAGATCAAGAAAACTACCGGCTTGCGAGCGCAATTCTCGGTATTCAGGCAAGTAGCGACCTGCTTGGCGCATCAACCAAATAGGGGGACGATCAATAGGCAATTGATTGAGGGTCTTAACAAATCTGCTGTCGTTAGCAATCAAAGGAAAAATCTATTTAGTATGTTACAGAACAAGACTTCTACATAATCTACTATATATAAGAAAGTTGTTGTTGTTGTTGTCGCCTGAGTTACGGGGATTGATTAATATCCTCATTTAATCCACTGGGTGGAACAACAGGGGGTTTAAGTGTGTAGAGCCTATGTAAGAACGACGCTGAAATAGGACTTAATTGGTAAGATTTGGGTATAAAAAATTACAGAATTCTGGGGATAACTACAGTTATGCAGCGAAGTGAATGTTTTTATCATAGCTGGATATCTTTTGGGTAAAGTTTGATTGTTCGCACAAATTCAAACAAGTATGAGAAATACGAAATTTATCCCCATAGTGCCAAGGGGTTTTACATAAATTTATGAACAGTATTGCCATCGCTGTATTCTGTCGAGCTTCGCTATGAGTGGCCCCACTGGTAAAATTCGGAACCAATGACATCCTTTCTTTCAGAGCCTATTGTTTTAGCTTCAACCAGCGCAACCCGCCACAGAATATTAGAAAACGCGAGCGTACCGTTTGAAGCGGTTAGGCACTTTGTAGACGAGGAAGAAATAAAACTAAGCCTTATTAAAGATCAAATCTCGGGTGGCGACATAGCGGTAGTGCTCGCCGAACAGAAAGCGCGATACGTATCCCGCCAGCGGCCCGGTTGTTTAATCGTTGGTGCGGATCAAACTCTTGAATTGGAAGGTCGAATTTTTAACAAACCCGAAAATATCAAAGAGGCCCGGCTACAGTTAACTGAATTACGTGGCTCAGAACACGTTCTTTACAGCTGTGTCTGTGTTGTACGGGATCAAGAGCGGTTGTGGCATCAGCTAGATAGAGCCCGATTAACAATGAGAAACTTCTCTGACGAATTTCTGCAAGATTACATTGAGTCCATGGGCGATAAATTATTGTACGGTCCGGGTGGTTATCAAATTGAAGGCATGGGTGCTCAGCTCTTTACGAAAGTCGTGGGCGACTATTTTACTATTCTTGGACTACCCCTAAACCCCTTACTTAACTTTCTTAGGTTGCGCGGAGCGCTTAAAACATGAACGCAACAGGGGGGGTACCTTTGGCTGGCGTCATCGGTTGGCCGGTCGATCACTCTTTATCACCTCAATTGCATGGGTACTGGCTAGAAAAGTACAAAATCAAGGGTGCTTATGTGCCACTAGCCGTGCCATCCCATGAACTAGAACAGGCGTTACGTACATTACCTGGGCGTGGATTTAGGGGTGCCAACGTTACGGTTCCCCACAAAGAGGAAGCAATTAAGGTCGTTGATCAAGTCGATGCGTCGGCGCAGCGGATTGGTGCTGTAAATACAATATTTGTTCATTCAGACAATACTCTCGAGGGCCGAAACACAGACGGTTACGGGTTTCTTCAGTCCTTGCGTGAAGAGAGGCAGAACTGGCAGGTGTCGGAGGGCCCCATAGGTATCATGGGTGCCGGTGGAGCCGTGCGCGCCATTTGTGTCGCACTCCAAGACGCAGGAGCGCCTGAGATCCGGATCATCAATCGTACGTTTTCCCGCGCAGTGACAATAGCAGAAGAATTTGGTGAACCCGTAATCCCTGTGTTATGGAAAGATCGTCATGAGGCTTTAGATGGGTTATCATTGCTTGTTAACGGCACATCACTTGGTATGAGAGGCAAACCACCCCTAGAGTTGAAACTTTGTGCTCTTCCGCAGACCGCTCTCGTGACTGATATTGTTTATTCCCCGCTAGAAACGCATTTATTGCGAACCGCTCGGTTAAGAGGCAATCCAACCGTCGACGGCCTAGGTATGCTCCTCCATCAGGCGCGTCCGGGTTTCGAATTCTGGTTCGGGCGGAAACCAGAGGTATCCGCTGAATTGCGTCAATTCATCTTAGCGGCTGTACAAAATAGCGGATAGCGAAGGGGGAGCCTAGTGATGAAAATTCTTGGGCTAACCGGTTCGATCGGTATGGGAAAGACAACCGCCGCTAAAATGTTAGAAAAGTTGGGCCTAAAAATTTGCGATTCTGACGCCATTGTGCACCGGTTACTAGGCCCGTCTGGTGCTGCGGTAAAGAAAGTCGAAGAAGAATTTGAAAATGTTGTTCGCGAAGGAGCCGTAGACCGTTACCAACTTGGCCGGCGGGTGTTTGGTGATGATGTAGCACTAAAGAAATTGGAGGCTATTCTTCATCCGATGGTGCAATCCCAACAGGCTGACTTCTTGAGGTTGGCGGCGTTGCAAAATGCTTCGATTGTTGTTCTTGATGTGCCTCTCTTGTTTGAGGTTGGCACGGATCAGCGATGTGATGCGGTAGTTGTAGTTACCGCCCCACGCTTTTTGCAGGAACAGCGAGTATTACGGCGGCCGGGAATGACACTACAACGATTTGAGGCAACGCTTAACCGGCAACTACCTGACCTTCAGAAGCGTCAGCGTGCAGACTTTATTATCCACACCGGTTTAGGAAAGTGTCATACGTTTAGAGAGTTGCGACAAGTGGTTAACCAAATGTTAGATAGACCAAATGGGTTGTGGCCGCCTGCTGGTCGAAAGTCTTGGGGGATTTATGCGCGAAGTAGTGCTTGATACGGAGACAACAGGACTATCACCGGAAAACGGAGACCGTATCGTGGAAATAGGGTGCTTAGAACTCTCTAACCACACGGTTACTGGCCAGACCTATCACTGTTATATAAATCCCGAGATGCCCATGCCGTCCGCGGCTCAAGACGTGCATGGGCTGAGCGACAATTTTCTGGCTGACAAACCGTTATTTTCCGACGTCGTCGAAGAATTCCTCGATTTTGCCGGGAACGATCCACAGATAATTCATAATGCAGCCTTTGATATGGGCTTTATTAATACCGAGTTGGAGCGCCTTGGAAAATCGCCACTACCGCGTTCACAAACCATTGATACTGTGTCGATGGCGAGGGAAAAATTTCCGGGCTCACCGGCGAGTTTGGATGCATTGTGCCGCCGTTTCAGTATTGACAATTCGGCGCGAACCCTACACGGCGCACTACTCGATGCGGAGCTACTGGCCGAGGTTTATCTGGAATTAATAGGAGGGCGTCAGCCTAGATTAGCGTTACAGGAGGTTAATACTTTGGAGAAAAGCATGGTGAACAGCAATCCGATACCGCGACCGGTGCGATCCTTTCCTGCTTCCGAAGAAGAGTTGGCGGCACATTCTAAGTTTGTCCGAACTTTGCATAACCCAATTTGGAATAAATAGCCCTCTCCGTTCAACGACATCCAATTTCTGGGAAACGGGTGTAACGCTAGTCGTTACTATTTGACCTTATTTAATTCTCCACCATCTCAGAGACATGCTGGTCTTGAAATAGTTGCACAAAATCAATCGGCTGCAGGAATAAAGGCGGGAAACCACCGTCCCGCGTAACCTCCGCTACGATATTGCGGGCAAATGGGAAGATTTGGCGAGCGCCTTCTATCAGCAAGACAGCCTGAACGGCATCATCGGGCACGTTGGCTAGCATGATCCCGGCGCCATAAGTCAATTCGATGATGAAAACCGCTGCATCTTCATGTCTAGCTTCACCGCGAATGATCAAGCACACTTCATATTGGGCCGGACCCAGTTCGCGAGCACTCGTTGAAACCTGAACATTAACCTCAGGGTTTTGTTGTACGAATTTAGGTGCTGCGGGGCCAACCGGATTTTCAAATGATAGGTCCTTGATATATTGAAATTGGATGTCGATTTGAGGCGTTGGTGAGCCATCTGCATCCAGAACACCGTCTAAATCAGTGGGATCTTCATCTGTGGAGTTGGGTTGATTCTCTGTTTCTGACATTGGTCTCTCCAGTAACGGCCGGCCGGTGGTCGCTAGCATGTATTGGACTGTTCAACAAGCATCAAGCCCCAGAATGATTCTGTGTAGCGAATTATTCGCTGGTCGACCAAGCTTAAGTACGGAATTCGTAATGGACGAGCTGATCATCTCGGGTTAAGGGTCTTCTTTGTCGATTTCTCGGAATTTGCCATCAATTGTTTCTGGTTGCGATGGCCTATTGAGTCCCCCGTCCTGTCTAATGGGGCTATGATCAGTCGTCCAGCTACTGTGGTGTTTATTGTGAGCTAGTTTATTCCAAATCCACAAATGCAAAATTCGCCTAAAGTGAGGGATGAATAAAAATAATCCCAGTGCATCGGTTACGAAACCAGGGGTAAGAAGAAGCGCACCAGCGATGAGCAGGCAGATACCGTCAAAGACCTCGGAGACGGGAAATATATTTTGATCCAAGCTGCTTCGTGCACGCGCTAAGGTTTGAAAACCCTGGGCCCGAAGCAACCAGGTTCCAAAAATTGCGGTGATCGCGATCATTAAAACAGTGTTCCCAACCCCAACAAGACCCCCAATTTCAATGAATACAACGATTTCTATGATTGGCACTAAGATAAATGCCATTAAGATAAATTTAGCCATGCTTGCGATTTGTTGTGGAAGTCCTTAATTTCAAGTGTAGCAGATGTAAGTGGCGGCCTGACTATAGGGTTTATCGTAGCCCTTTGCAGACGTCCAGCATCTCGTATTAATTAATGGGAAGCCAATGGGCGAGGGATTCTTAGATCTAATATTGTTTGCTATGATTGCTGCATTTCTTGTGTTGCGGCTGCGCAGTGTTTTGGGCCGGCGCACCGGTCAAGAACGCCCAAGACATGATCCCCTATCGCAGCAACCGTCGGACACTAAATCCAATGATAATGTTGTCGAGCTGCCGGATCAAACTGGGAAAGAGGATCAAGACGAGGATATTATTGATGAGAAATCTGACGACCCAATCCAAGTGGGGGTGGCCCATATACGAACGTCTGATCCAAGCTTTAATTTGGATGAATTTACCACTGGAGCTACGGCAGCCTTTGAAATGGTTGTTCAAGCGTTTGCAGAAGGCGATCTAGAGACTCTGCGTTCACTACTTAATGATGAAGTTTACGACAATTTTTCGGCGGCGGTCCGAGAGTTCGAAGAAGGTGACGAGAAATTGGAAACTACTGTCATTAGTATTAAAACGGCAGATGTGTTAGAGGCGAAGGTTGAAGAGCGCATGGCTTTTGTCACTGTGAAATTTCAATCCGAACAGGTCAACGTCACGCGGGATAAGAATGGTGAAGTCATTGATGGCGATCCAAACCGTGTTACCGACATTACAGATATTTGGACGTTTGCACGCAATACGCGGGCCCGGGACCCCAACTGGACGTTGGTGGAAACTAGAAGCTCAAATTAGTCACAACTCGCTCGCTCTATTATTTATTCTACTATTCTATGCTGCGGTTGGTTGTACGCCAATGCCAGGGGAGTCGCCTAAGTTTATAGCGACTCCAGTGGGCTATTCAGCATTAAATGGCTGGCAAAAAAACGATTTAAGGCCGGCTCTAATAGCATTTCAAAGAAGCTGTTCCGTGTTTTTGCGATCTCGTAAGGAAGCAAAACAAACGGGTCAAGTTTTTTTAGGCAAGCACATTGATTGGCGACCGGCCTGCCGGGCGGGGTCTAAAGCGGTGTCATCGGATGATGTTCGGGCTTTTTTCGAAACGTGGTTTAGGCCACATTTGGTTGCCGATCAAACAGGCAAAAGCACAGGCCGGTTTACGGGCTATTTTGAACCGAATTTGCGCGGCTCCCTCAAACCGGACGGGCGCTACCTAGTCCCGATTTATGCTCGACCAAAGAATTTAATCACTGTCGATCTTGGTGAATTTGATAAATCATTGCGGGGCCGGAGGTTAGTGGGACGGGTAGTGAGGGATACTTTGCGCCCGTACCCTGATCGTAGAACCATCGAACGCAACGGTATAAGGAGCGCGGCACCTTTAGTATGGGCTGACAGCGCTGTTGATGTATTTTTTTTACATATTCAGGGTTCCGGGCGCATTAATTTAGCTCAAGGTGGGGTAATGCGCGTCGGGTATTCCGCTAACAATGGATGGCCTTACACCGCCATTGGCAGGGTTTTGATTGCGCGTGGGGCTATTTCACCGGGCCAGGTTTCAATGCAATCTATTCGCGCGTGGCTTGTTGCCAATCCGTCGAAAGCTGTGGATGTTATGACACAGAACGCACGCTATATTTTTTTTCGCAAACTAAATGGCGATGGACCCCTCGGTGCTCTAGGTGTCAAACTTACACCCGGTCGTAGCTTAGCCGTCGACCGCCGT
>CAZOHS010000077.1:0-6196 GCA_964579285.1 uncultured Rhodospirillaceae bacterium
GGTAGATGTAACACGTCTCGGCGTCTACCGCCCACATTCCGATTAAGGTGCCCTCCAGAAATCGATGTGGATCAGTTTCGATGAAGTAACGATCTTTAAATGTTCCAGGTTCACCCTCATCTGCGTTAACAGCCATTAACCGTGGGCCAGGGTAGTCTGAGACGATACGCCATTTTCTCCCTGTCGGAAAACCAGCGCCGCCCAACCCTCGCAATTCCGAGCCTTCAAGATTCGAAATCACATCTTCGCGGGTTGTCGCGCCGTTCAGGCAGCTCCTGAACGTTTCATATCCCCCCTGGTTTATATACCCATCATAGTCAATATATTTTGGGATAATTGGTCTGATTTCTTTTTTGAGAATTGCCTTGTTGACACCATCCACCGAGGCATACCCAATTTGATTTTGACCGATCATTACTGCTGGAGCTCGGTCACACCCGCCCATACACGGTGCGGTTAATACTCGTACGTTTTTGTTCTGAGCCAAACGAAGACCTTGTGTGAGCTCTTTGCTTCCTGTCATTTCACACGTTATTGAATTACAGACTCGGACCGTAATTTCTGCTGGTCGTGCGTCGTCATCTTTAAGAACATCGAAGTGATGATAAAAAGTTGCAGTTTCATATACCTCCGATAGAGCTAATTGATATTCATCCGCGAGGGCGGCAAGGTTCTGTGCAGTTATGCAACCGTCCGCGTCTTGCAGCAAATGCAGTGCCTCGATTAGCATGTCCCGGGTTCTCGGCGTGTTTGCTAAGAGGGTTGCTACCTCAGTTGCGGCTTTCGGATCCGTCTGACGACCCTTTCCTGCATATCGTCCTTTACCGCCACGTCCTGGGCTTCTGAAACTTGAGGATCCTCGTTTGGTCTCAGTCATCCAATTTATCTTCGGTAACAACCATTAATTCCACCACTTCACCATTTATCAAAAGTTTTCCAGCATTTTCAAAGTTGACGGTAATACGGTATCCGTCAACCGACTGAACGTGCCCCAGGCCCCAATCCGGTTCGCTGGGATGATATACCAGTGTGCCGGGTACTAGATTAGTAAGCATAAGCCAACCCCAGGATTGTTTTACTTCAATTTACATGAAAATTTGTTTGGGTTAATCCCCCAGGTCGTTTTGTTCTTTAGTGCTATTCTATAACCCTGATATCTGTCCACGGATTTTCGTTATTACAAGGATTTTTAACAAATGCATTGCATAATATTTCGACATATTTGAGATAAATTTTTAGGTATTTGGAGAGGCTTGCGCGGCATGGCGGCTCAAACCTATACTTCGCTCGGTTTTCGGGGAAGCTGATACGCCAATGACACGGGGAAATATAACGGAATATAGACCTTCAGAGGAAGAGCCTTTTATGAGCGAGAAGATGCTTGAATATTTTCAGAAAAGGTTGCTTTTGTGGAAGGAGGAGGTTCTTCGCGAAACAGAATTAATTTTGCAAAATCTTCAAGAAGAAATGCCGAAGGCCGCCGATTTGTCCGACCGTGCAACGACGGAGACAGGTCGTACACTTGAACTCCGAACTAGAGATCGTGCCCGAAAACTCGGATTGAAAATAGACGAAGCGCTTACGCGTATTGATGACGGTCTTTATGGATATTGCCTTGAAACCGGCGAGCCGATTGGGATTAAAAGACTGGAGGCTCGCCCAATTGCCACTTTAAGCGTTGAGGCGCAGGAACGGCATGAGCGGCTCGAAAAAACTAAGCGGGACGCATAGTTCGGGTGTTTAATCTAACACAATGGTGCCGCCGCCGTGGGATGAGAATATATCATTAATGGCGTATTATCTTTCAACAAAAGTTCTGCGATGCAGGCGTAAACGTGAATTTTCTAAACAAAAGGTGTTGGTTCTGACCGCTGAGGGGGGGCGAAATGTTTGAGGCTTACGTGGCTTGCAAGGAAACATCAATACTTGGAGAATCGCCACTCTGGTCGGTCGAGCAACAGGCGCTCTATTGGGTGGATATTAGAAACCCAGTTATTCATTTTTTTGACCCTGTGACGGGGGATCGGAAAAAATGGCGGGTTCAGACAGAAATTGGCTCCATAGGTTTTGCCAAAAATAATAAGCTTGTTGCCGGAACGAGGATGGGCTTTGCCTATATTGACCTTGAAGATGGTAGCTACGAAGAATTGGCTGATCCGGAAGGTGATGGCAGGACAAATTCTGTTCGACTGAATGATGGTAAGGTAGATCGGGCGGGCCGCTTTTGGTGTGGCACGATGGAAGATCCAGGGTTTAGTGAAATTGGATCACTTTATCGGTTTGATCCCGATCACAGCGTTCACCGTATGGAGGGTCCCGTCAGAATTGCTAACGCCCTGTGTTGGAGCCCCGACAACACTATTATGTATTTCGCAGATTCTTTGAAAAGGATCGTTTGGATGTATGATTTTGACCTGCAAACTGGGGCAATAGAGAACCGTCGTGAATTTCTCACAGTTAGCGAAGGTGACGGATTGCCTGACGGTGCGACAGTTGACGCGGAGGGCTTTGTGTGGATTGCCCATATGCGAGGGGGGAAGGTTAAGCGTTATGATCCTCGTGGGAAGGAAGAACGGGAAATTAAATTCCCGGTATCACTAACTTCATGTCCGGCGTTTGGCGGGGCAGACTTAAGTACTTTGTATGTGACTACGGCATCGAGTTTGTTTGATGCTGCAGATTTTACCCGAGAACCAGATGCGGGTTCTTTATTTGCCGTCCAAACCGACGTCAAGGGCATTCCTGAACCCTTCTTTGGGTGATCAGGGCCCATACGTATATGTGCTAAGATCGGTAGCCCACGCTGCGGATCTGGGATAGGGTCAGGCTGTGAAAAATATTAAAGGGAGGAAGTACAATGGGTAGTAAAATTAATACACCTAGCGCCGATGAACTTGACGCCCGTATCGGACGCTTTGATCAACTTTCACCGATGTCCACGGCGGATGATTTAGCTTGGGTTCCCCAAGACGCTTGGGACGTTTTTTTTGCGCGGAAGATTATGCCGGTAATTCTGGAAGACACTAAAAGCCCATTCGGTGATCGCGCTCCGATTACGGGTGCGGCCGGTGCGACAATGTTTATTTCAGTAATGCCCCCAGGGCAGGGCCCCTGCCTGCATGATCACAATGATACTTTTGAAACGTTCATGGTCCTGCAGGGGTCTATAGAGTACAGGGTGGGTGATCCCGTTGAACATAAAAGAGTGTTGAATAAGTGGGATGTTTTTTCTTGTCCACCAGGTGTTTACCGGGAGTTCAACAATGTTGGTGATGTAGACGCGGTTCAATTGACAATTCTAACTGGTCCTATTGAGAGGGATGATGTCACCATGCCGCATTCTGTCAAAAAGAGGGTTGCTGCACAGTTTGGGGATAAGGTGACGGATGCATTTGGCGATATTTTTCACTTCGACCCACCACGAAATTAAGACGCGGAAGTTGTTCGTATTGAGAAAGGTGTTTTTCAGTGAATCCTATTGCTACCACAGGAGATGTTGGGTCCGACATTAGGCCTCGTCGCAGTCTACTCTTTGTTCCGGGCCTCAGGCCCGACAGGTTTTCGAAAGCGCTGGAAGCCGGAGCCGATGTAGTCTGTGTAGACATTGAAGACGCGGTGCCAATCGCTCGAAAACATGAAGCTCGCGAACTTACATTACCCTTATTCGCAGAGGTTGTCTCTGACCGAGTGGAAACAATGGTGCGCATCAATCCACTGTCTACGTTAGAAGGTTTGGACGATGTGTTAGCTTTGAGAAAATGCCAATCACCCCCCAAAGCGCTTATGCTCGCTAAGACAGGCTCCGGGGCCGAAGTAAAATTGTATGACGAATTACTGCAGGGCTCATGCAAGGACATACGCTTTCATGTGATTATTGAATCATCAGACGGCCTAGAAAACGTCATGGAAATTGCACAAGCGTCAGACAGGATAGATTCTCTGTTATTTGGAGCGGTCGATATGTCTGCTGACTTGCGAGCAGAAAAAGCGTGGGAGACCCTACTATATGCACGCTCAAGAGTTGTGCATGCTGCGGCTCGTTTTACTCTCGACCTTTTGGATGTGCCCTATCTTAATTTGGAAGACCAAGTGGGCCTAAAGCGGGAGGCTGAAATGGCGACTGCTCTTGGGTTTACCGGAAAGGCCTCTATCCACCCAAAGCAAGTCCCGATCATAAATGATGTTTTTTCACCGTCGCCCGAGCTTATTCAACGTGCGCAGAATATAATTGCCGAATTTGAGAAAGATAAAACTGGGCTCGTGGTTGTGGACGGTGAACTAATCGAACGGCCTGTCGTGCGTTCAATGCTGCGCGTTCTTGCAGTCGCGGATCACCTACAAACTGCAGAATAATGGATTACCTAGACCATTTGGTGGTAGGTTTTTCTGTAATGTGTCCGTCTACGTAGATATCGTCGACATTTTCATTATAAAAACAAAATAGGTTCTTAATTTTTGGGCACTCGGGAACCGGATTCGCGTAAGACCACGCGATGTCGTCATAGTGTTTCCCTCCTATTTGTGCGGACCAATAGTTTGCGAGACCCTTGTAGGGACATTGTGTTGTTGTATCGGTTTTAATAAGGAGATCCATTCGTATGTCCTCCGCGGGCAGGTAATAACGCGTAGGCAGGTGAGTTTCGAATAAAAAGTTTGCTCTATTGCTTGTTGCTACAGTTTTTCCGCCAAGAATAATTTTAACCTCTCTTGATGACGGCGTGACGTCCACGCGTTTATACGGATCGCGAGGGTGAACAAAAATTTCTTCGTCCTCTTCAAACCATTGGTCAGTCTTATCCCAATAGAAGGCCCGGTAGTCCTGGAGTCTATTTTTGACCATTTCATCGTAGGGTGTCTTATAACCCCAAACAGCATTTTCGCATTTTCTGTTGCCCACCTCTATCGCCCAATAAGATGCTTCTCCCTTGTAAGAGCAATAGCTTGAGTGTTCTGTTGGAGTTAGAAGATCCGTTCGCACATCTTGGACCGGAAAGTAATAGACTGGCAGGTGTCCAGTTTCGCGCATTAACATCATTTCTGTTGAATCCGCAATCCATTCATCCTCGAATTTGACGCGAACTCTTCTTGCAGAAGGTTCAAAAAGGATTTTCCGGTTGGGGTTTTTTTTAAAACCTGGCGCGGGGTTTGGCACTTACTGTCTCCACTGTATGATTTTTATAGGTTCCGTATTTGACTACACTACGGTTTGAAGTCAGAGAAATAAACATGGAAACAACCTGTATAAATGACCTGGTTCCCGATCTAGACGACGTCCGAGTACCAGTGAAAAGCATTCGCAATTGATTTCTCAGCTACCTTATTGGTTCTATCCGTGATTTGGTTATTATATTTAAGTAAATAGATGGAGTGAAAAATGCCTCAGCTTGACGGTAAAGTAGCAATTGTTACGGGCGCCGCACAGGGAATCGGTGCTGTTTATGCGCGCGCACTCGCAGAGGAGGGTGCGAAAGTGTGTTTGACTGACATACTCGATACTAGTTCCGCCGTTGCAGCTATAGAAAAGACGGGTGGAAATGCGATCGGTGTGCAGGCCGACGTTACAGACATAGCCGCTTGTGAGGCAGTGGTCGAAGAGACCGTGTCGGCATTAGGCTCAGCGGATATACTCGTGACCAACGCCGCTTTATTTGCCGCACTCGAGCGTAGAAGTTTTTTGGAGATTGATGGGGACGAGTGGGACAAAGTAATGGCTATAAATACGCGCGGTGTTTTTAACAGTATTAAGGCGGTAGTACCCGCTATGAAGAAAAGATCGTACGGTAAGATCATCAATATTTCATCAAGCACAATTTACTCAGGCGTTCCTTTGATGGTCCACTATGTAGCGTCAAAGGGGGCAATAGACGCGATGACCAAAGCCTTGGCGCGGGAGTTAGGTGGTGACGGAATAAGGGTTAATACGATCGCGCCTGGTTTTACAATGAGTGATCAAATAGAGGCTCAACGAGAAAAGCTCGAATTTTACGTTAACTTAAGTCTGAGTGGCAGGTCGATGAAGCGGGAACAGACACCCGATGATTTGATTGGTGCTCTTATTTATCTTGCGTCTCCTGCTTCAGATTTTGTAACGGGTCAGGCAATTGTCGTTGATGGCGGGATGATAATGCATTGAGGGGGGGAGAGCGTTGAACTCACCATTTTTGCGAAATGCATGGTACGCCGCATGCTGGGCTGG